>JANOQU010000329.1:0-5099 GCA_031422355.1 Actinomycetes bacterium | reverse complement strand
ACGTCGCCTGCCAGCGGCACGTAGGCGTGCGTCCCAAGCCCATCTTCATAGCGTCCAATTCGTTCCGACCGGGAGAACCAACTCATCCCGCGCTCGGCTCCGCGGCCACCGACAACACCGATGATCGCGAGTTCGCCGGATTGGAAACACGTCGCAAGTTGAGCCTCCACATGCTCTTGAACGATTTCCACGTCGTCGTGAATCAAGACGACCACCGTGGCATCGCCCAACTCGCAGGCTTGATCAAGAATACGGTTGTAAGCGGTCGCAATCGAAGCTTGGCCAGTGAGGGTGATGACATGACTCTCTGGACGAATTTTGTTTCTGAGCGCCGGTCCGGCAATCGTCTCGAAACGTCCGCTGGGCCCGACGCAAATACCGAACACGAAATGCCGGATTCCGCTCACGGCGGCTGACTCCAGGTCGCCGTACACCAGCTAGACGAGACCCGATAGCTCGAGCGCTCGCCTGTAGAACTCGTCGTGGGACGCGAGCCGTTTCGGCGTGTCGAAGCCCGAGATCTGACCTCCTTGAATGACCATCAGTCGGTCACAGATGTCGAGTGTTGTCAATCGATGGGCGATGATGATGATCGTCTTCGATCCACGCAACGACGCAATGGTCTGCTTGAGCGCATCTTCAGATGTCGTGTCGAGTGCGCTCGTTGGCTCGTCCATGACGAGCACCTCCGGATTTCCGACCAGAGCTCGTGCGATCGACAGACGTTGCCGCTGACCACCCGACAATTTCGCACCTCGCTCCCCGACGAACGTATCGACGCCCCTGTCCATTGATGAGATGTCGGACATCAACGATGCGTCTCGGCATGCATGTTCGACCTGCTCGTCGTCGATACCAGATCGAAAGAATTTGACGTTGTCCGATATCGAACCAGCGAACAGGCTTGGCTCCTGCGGAACAAAGGCGACACGTGACGTCCAGTCGGATCTGTCAACGGTGGACAGATCAATGCCGTCGACATTGATCGAACCCGACGTTGGCTGGCGGAGGCCAAGAATGAGATGGACGAGCGTCGACTTGCCTCCACCTGAGGGTCCAACGATACCCACGACTTCGCCGGGCTCGATCGTGAAGTCCAGTCCGTGCAGCACCTCGCGATTTGGATCGTAGGAGAAGTGGAGGTCTCGAGCTTCGATGCGCCCGACGCGATCGATTGGTACGCCGGTGTGTTGTTCTGCGGCGGACCGATAGCGGCGACGCGTGTCGTCGAAGACCTCGACGTATGGGAGCGAACCGGCAAGTCCGATGGCGGCGGTCTGCAATGCTTGCCCGTATCCGAGTGACCGCAGCATCACGAGCATGACGGCACCAACATCAGAGAGTTCGCCGACGCCGACTACAGCGGCGACGCCAAGTCCCGCCAGCAGTGCGCCGAACGCCAAAGTGCTGTAAATCGGTCCTATTGACCCAGCCAGGAGGACGTGTCGATACCGCGCCTGCGCATCGCGGCGAATCAATGCGTTCGCTTGATCGATGAAGGGTGCCGTCACTCCGAAGACGTGCATTTCCAATCCGAGTCCGCTCAACTCCGTGATCGAAGTCGAGAGTTCGAGTCCTGCGCCGCTGGCCCCTCGAGCATGGCGTCGTATCGACCGCCGAATGGGGGCGATCCCGATACTGAGCAGAGCGAGGGCGACGATCACGATCAGCGAGGCAGTTGGGCTCACGAGCACGGCGAGCACGATCAGGGCCACGAGATTCAGACTCGTCGAAATTGTCCCCGCCAGCGAGGTGACGAGGTTCACCTTTGCGCTGGAATGCGATGTCATGAGTTCCTGCAGATGCCCGGAACGTTGCGAGTGCTGCAGGTCCCAGGTTGCCTTCAGAAAAGACGATGCGAGTTCCTGCCGCGCATCCACGAGCACAGCTGTCTGCAGTCTCGCGGTGAGCCAAGCCCCCAGCACCGACACGAGAAGTCGAACGAACAGGAGACCCACCGAGAGCGTGAGCGCGAGTTCGATCGAGAGCTCGCGAGATGCAAACACTCCGGTGGAGGTTCGATCGTTTGCAATCGACAAAGCGGTCCGGGTGACAACGACCAGAAACGCCGCTTCAAGGAGTCCTCCCACAAAGGACAATGCGGCAAGTCTGACCATCTGGCTTCGGTAAGGGCGGGTCGTCTCGGCGACGAGCGTACGTTGTCGGGTTCGGTCGCTCATCCTGGCGACAGCTTCGCGCATTCAGAGGTCACGCGGTCGTAGCCTGACGCGATTGTGAATTCTCCACCCCTCCGCTTTGGGCTGTTGGTCGATGGGACAACATGGAGCGCTTGGCAACGACAGTGTGTCGAACGATTGATCTCATCGGGTGACGCTGACTTGGTCATATCAGTAGTCAACGCCTCACCGGCGATGGGTCGCAGGAAGCGGCGAGGTCGGCTCGCATGGGACGTGTACAACAATCGATGGGTCGCTCGGCGGGCGCTCTCTGTGCGACGAATGCCGTGCGGTGACCTGATGAGTTCGGCAGCGGTGGTCGAAGTCCTTCCGGTTCGCGTTGGTCGATTTGGTCGAGCTCTTCCATCGGCAACCGTCGAACTCTTGCGATCACTTGACCTTGACTTCATCATCCGATTCGGGTTCGGCATTCTGCGTGGTGACGTCCTCCACGCCTCCCGCTCTGGCGTATGGTCGTTCCACCACGACGACGAGCGTCAGATTCGTGGTGGGCCGCCGGGCTTTTGGGAAGTCTTCGCAGGTCTCGATACGTCGGGCGTGCTTCTCCAGCGTTTGACCCATTCGCTCGATGCGGGCGAGGTGATCGAACGTCGTATCTTCGCAACGATCAAGCACTCGTACCCTCGAAATCGGGACCGGGTGAACCTTGCGAGTGTCGACATGATCGGTCTCGCTGCGCGCCGACTCCGATTTCGTGAACCGCATCCCGCCTTTGTCCCAAGCAACGACGAACGCATGCTCGGCCCCATCCTCAAAGATCCGAGCAACGCACAAATGTCTGTCTTCGTTGCGCGTCAAAGCCTTCGAATCGTACGGGCCGCGTGGACGGGCATCATGCGCGCCGACACATGGGCCATCTCACTCGACGGCAACTGGCTACCCGAAATGGTGACGAATGGCTATCTCGCGGACCCGTTCTTGGTGGAGCGTGACGGTCGCCTCGTCATGCTCGTCGAAGAGTTCGACGAAGCAACGGCTCGGGGTCGGATCAGCGTGCTCGAATCGGTGGACGGAGCGTGGACATTGACGAGCAATGTGATGCCACAGGATGTCCACCTGTCGTACCCGATGGTGGTCGAGTCAGGCGGCGACCTGTTCTGCGTGCCGGAGACTTGGCAGTCGAATGCGGTCCAGCTGTGGAAATGCACTTCGTTTCCAGATCGTTGGTCGCCCGTCAGCCCGCTCGTCACGGATGTTCAGCTCGTTGACCCGACGTTGTTCCGTCACGGCGGCAAATGGTGGCTGCTCGGGTCGGTCCGCTCAGAGTCCACGAACGCCGGGCTGTCAGCGTGGATTGCCGACCGGATCGAAGGCCCGTACATCGCTCATCAGTTCAATCCGATCAAGGTCGATGTCGGTTCCAGTCGACCGGCCGGTGCGCCTTACGTCGACGATGGCATCTTGTATCGGCCGTCGCAAGATTGCTCGAGCTCGTACGGTGCGGCTGTGGTCGTCAATCGTGTCGAAACGCTGGATGATTCGGGCCTCGTCGAATACCCAGTCGATCGAATCGAACATGCGAACGGCCCGTACCGTTCTGGCTGCCATACGGTCAACCGAACCGGAGGACCAGTTCCGCACATCGTCGTCGACGGACGTCGCTACCGTCTTTCGTCAGCGCGGGCTCGACGCGAAGTGGTCGCTCGACTACTGCGGCGTCGCGAGCGATGATGCCGAGGGTCACCGTCGTCATTCCGGCGCGCAACGCAGCGGCAACGATTGTCGAGCAACTTGCGGCGCTCTCGGATCAGGACACCAGCACAGACTTCGAAGTGGTCGTCGTCAACAATGGCTCAACCGACGACACCAAAAAGTTGTGCACGACGTTCTTTGAACTCGATCCCAGATTTCGAATCATTGACGAACGAAGCGTCGGGATCAACCGAGCGCGCAATGCTGGCATCCAAGCAGCGCGGTCCGACATCGTGTTGGTCTGCGATGCGGACGATCGAGTGACCTCCAATTGGCTGCAAGCACTTTCAACTGCGGTCGAGAGCGGCGACATCGGAGCAGGACTCATGCGCTACTCGGTCCTGAATTCACCGCTCACGATGAGACGATGGAACATTGCCGCAGATCCAACGAGTGTCCCCGATCTGCCCACTGGCGCAAACTTTGGGCTTCGGCGATCGGTCTGGCAGACGCTGGGGGGTTTTGATCAAACGTGGTCAGGAGCCGGAGACGAGACCGAGTTCTTCCAGAGGGCGGTTCGTGCTGGGTTCAGTGTCGTCGCGGCCGAAGAAGCGGTCGTCGATTACCGCCTGCCTTCTAGCCTGCGGTCGACACTCAAGCGTCAGTATCGTTTTTCGCGAATGCGGACTCTCCGGCCACTTGCTGACATCGAGGTCGAGGCAGCCCGATGGTCACAGTCGATGCGGCGCATTCTCTGGGTGGTCAGACACGTCCCGATGTTTCCAATTTCGCCGACAGCGAGGGCGATCAGTTGGAGGTTGGCAGCGACACAGCTCGGGATATGGTCCGGGTTGATCGCGCGGCGACGTGACACGCGGCGCGCCGATGGCCACATTCATGTTCTCTGCATCATCGATAGTTTCTTGGCGGGCGGCGCTGAGGCCTCACTCGCAGCCATCATCCCGGCGCTTCGAGAGCGAAATGTCGAGATCGAAGTTGCGACGTTGTTCGAGCGCAACGATCTGCTCTGGGCTTTCGAGCAATCGGGTGCAACGCTGCACCAAATACCCGTAGCTCGCAGCAGGATTGGTCGCGCCCTCAGCGTTCGAAAACTCGTCAAGGGCGTGCGACCGCACCTCGTCCACACAACGCTGTTCGAAGCGGACGTCGCAGGGCGAATCGGTGCGCGCCTTGCGCGATGTCCAGTCGTCACCAGTCTGGTCAACGAGTCGTACGGTCAGGACCACCATGCGCCCGGTGCGCTCGGAC
>JANOQU010000328.1:0-4566 GCA_031422355.1 Actinomycetes bacterium | reverse complement strand
GAACCGTCGTAGCTCTTGAGAATCGTGTTCTTCGTGCTGAGGTAGACCGGGAAACCACGGTTGAGGCCGTAGCGCAGCGATGCCCGAGCGAAGTCACGGATGCTGTCGTTGAAGTTATACATGCCCATGATCACGCCGCCGTCTTCGCCGAAATCGGCGACGTGGAGTTCGACCGCATCGCTGCCGTCGGCAGGGGTATACGTCATGGTCACTTTGCCAGCGGACGGAACCTTGTAGTCGGTTGCCTTGTATTGATCGCCGTGGGCGTGGCGGCCGATCACGATCGGCTTGGTCCAACCCGGCACCAACCGCGGAATATTCGAGATCACGATCGGCTCACGGAAGATGACACCACCGAGGATGTTGCGGATCGTGCCGTTGGGGCTCTTCCACATTTTCTTCAGACCGAATTCTTCGACCCGGGCTTCGTCCGGCGTGATGGTCGCGCATTTCACCGCCACGCCGTGTCGCTTGGTGGCGTTGGCCGAATCAATGGTGACCTGATCGTCGGTGGCATCGCGATGCTCGATGCTGAGGTCGTAGTAGTCCAACTCCACATCAAGGTAGGGCAGGATCAGCTTGTCCTTGATGAACTGCCAGATGATGCGGGTCATCTCGTCGCCGTCCATCTCGACGATGGGGTTCTTCACCTTGATCTTGGCCATGCGCGTAGTGCTCCTCGCGTGCTGGGACCTTGTATTCGACTTGTACAGGTTAGCCGCTCGCCATCTCATCGAGGAAGTGACAAGGGCAGAGGGTTTCTTTGCCCGATAAATCTGATCGGGTTTATAGACTTCCGAGCGTGAGCAACCCCCCGCTTCCAGTTGGACCGGCAGTCGAACCGTTGACCGGCACGTTGGGCGCCGTGATCCACGGGGTCGACCTGACCACTCCCCTGGCTGACTCCATCGTCACCGCGATCCGCTCCGCACTCGTGGAGTACCGGGTCGTGTTCTTCCGTGACCAGCAGGTCACGCCTGGTATGCAGGTCGCGTTCGCCAGGCGATTCGGCGACCTGACGCCAGCTCATCCCCTGCTCGGCGGCCTCGACGACGATCATCCCGAGGTCCTCGTACTCGACAGCACCGACTACCCGCTCGGAGTTGGCAGCAGGTCGAACGGCACGAGCTACAACAACCGCTGGCATACCGACGTCACATTCAGCGAACGTCCACCCATGGGCACGATCCTGGCGGCCAAGCAGATTCCACTTCGTGGCGGAGACACCTTGTGGGCCGACCTGGTGGACGCCTACCGCACACTGTCACCACCGATTCAGGGCCTCATCGACGGCATGGTCGCCGTGCACGATGCAAGCGGCACGTTCAACCGCTTCCGCGACGATGACCCCACCGGCGAACAACAGACTCGGTTGTCCAAACTGACGCCAGTGCAACATCCAGTGGTCCGGATTCATCCGGAATCCGGCGAAAAGGGCCTGTTCGTCAATGAGACCTTCACGCAGCGCATCGTCGGACTCTCGCGAATCGAGAGCGATGCGATCTTGAACCTCCTCTACGCACACACGGTGGAACCCGAGCGAGTGGTCCGGTGGCGCTGGCGGGACGGCGATGTCGCGTTCTGGGACAACCGATCGACCGCCCACTACGCAGCCGCCGACTACGGCGATGAGCGACGCGTGATGCATCGAGTGACCATCGTGGGTCCAGTTCCCGTCGGTGTGGCTCTCTGATGGACATCGACCTCTACAAGACGCTGGCCGGCTTGATCGTCGGCTTCATCATCGGTCTGACGGGAATGGGTGGCGGTGCGCTGATGACGCCCGTACTCGTGCTGCTGTTCGGCGTCAGCCCAGGGGCAGCAGTCTCGGCCGACGTCGTGACGTCACTGGTCTTGAAGCCATTTGGCGGTGGCGTGCACGTTCGGCGCCGCACCGTGAACTGGCCGTTGGTGATGTGGCTAACGATCGGCTCGGTGCCGTTCGCATTCGCCGGCGCGTATCTGCTCGACCGCGTAATCGGCGATGACAACGACACCGTGATCAAGAAGATTCTCGGCTGGGTCTTGGTGGTGGCTGCCGGCGCAATCTTGGCCAAGCTGGTCCTCAACGCCCGGCGAGGGACGGCGCCCGTGACCGAAATGATGGACAAATCCTTGATTCGACCGGTCCCCACGCTCGCAATTGGTGCCCTCGGCGGCTTGATCGTCGGGATGACGTCGGTTGGCTCGGGGTCGGTGATCATCGTGCTGCTGATGATGCTGTACCCGCGGCTCTCGTCTCGCGAAATGGTTGGTACCGATCTCGTCCAAGCGATCCCACTGGTGGGATCTGCAGCGCTCGGCCACTTTCTGTTCGGCCACCTGGATGTCGCGATCATCAGCAGCGTGCTGCTCGGTGCGATCCCTGCGGTGATCGTCGGCGCCCATTACTCGTCGAGGGGCACCGATCGATTCGTTCGACCGATCCTCGTTGCAGTGCTCGGCCTCTCAGCACTCAGCTTGCTCGGCGTTGGCAACGGTTGGCTCTTGGCTGCGGCGATCGCAATGATCGTCGGACTCGTGATCACGTTTCGGCGGATGCGGCGCACGCCACCCGTCGAACAGTCTGCGCTGGTTTCCGCCGCCGTCAGTTGAGCGGTTGAACCAATTGAGTCAACGCAAACTGGCGCGAAGCTGGCGCGCCGGTTGACGCGATCTACCATCGACTCATGGAATTCGCCTGGAGCCCTGACCAGATCGAACTGCGCGAGCAGGCCCGCAAGGTCGCGACCGAGGCCGTTGCCCGTTACGGCCGGCACAACGACAGCTGGATCAATGGATACAGCAAGGACTTCGCCAAAGAGCTCGCCGCTCACGGCTGGATCGGTATGACCTGGCCCGCCGCATTCGGCGGTGGCGGTCGACCCCCGATCGAACGGCTCATCGTCGGGGAAGAACTCATCCGCGCGGGCGCTCCAATTGCGGCGATGTGGTTTGCCGATCGTCAAATGGGGCCGACACTCATTGCCTACGGCCGCCCAGACCAGCAACAGGAGTTCCTACCGAAGATTCTGAGCGGCGAGACCACGTGGTGCATCGGGATGAGTGAGCCCAACGCCGGCAGCGACCTTGCCGGCCTGACGACCTCGGCCGTTCGCGACGGAGACGATTGGGTGATCAACGGCCAAAAGATCTGGACCAGCTTCGCCGAGGTGGCGGACTACTGCTACCTGATCTGTCGGACGACAACCGAGGGACCGCCGCACGCCGGGATCAGCGAGATCATCGTTTCGATGGACTCCCCCGGTATCGATGTTCGGCCGATCAAGGACATGACCACCAATCGCCACTTCTGCGAGGTGTTCTTCACCGATGTGCGAGTCCCTGCTCTCAACCTGGTCGGTTCAGAGGGTGCCGCGTTCAAGCAGACGATGGGCCAACTGGAACATGAACGCGGTGGTGTCGACCGTCTCGTGAGCAACCACGCCCTCTACCTCCAGGCACGTGAGCACGCCGACACGAGCAATCCGTTGGTTCGCCAAGAGATTGCGTCGCTGGAGATCGCGTACCGAATCGGACGAATTCTCGTCATTCGTGAATCACTGAAGCAGGCCCCTGCCGGTTTCAGCGCGGCGACGAAATGCTTTTGCACAGAACACGAAGTCAGGGTTGCGGACTTCGTCTCACGAGTGCTTGGAGCTCGAGCGACGCTGTGGGATCAGACGACGCAGGGCCTGTGCTACGCCCCCGGGTACACGATCATGGGTGGAACCTCGAACGTGATGCGCAACATCCTCGGCGAACGGGTTCTCGGCTTGCCCCGGTAGGAGATCAGCCCGTTCCCGCAACGCTCACCAAGACGAGCGCTCCGACCGCGAGGCCCATTCCAATTGCCTGCGAACGGCTGACCCGTTCGTTGTCGAGGCCGAACGCCAAGCAAACAGTGCTCACCGGATACAGCGCAACCACCACGACCACCACTGACAGCAGCCCCCGCTGAACAGCAAGTAGGTACAAAAAGTTGGCGGACATGTCGAGGACTCCGGCCACGGCGGCAAGTCGCCATGCCCCTTCGTGACCGGTGACGCTCGTCCGAGTGGCCAGCGCCAACCCAGCGATGATGGTGATCGAGACTGCTCGTGCCGCGACCAACGGCCAAACTCCGCTCTCCGCCGTTGTCTCCCCGAGCGCAATGAAGATCACCGCAAAGCCGAGGCCGGCGAGGAACGCGAAAAGGATTGTCGATCGGCTCGTCGCAATCTGGCGCACGCCGATCACCCCACTCACAAGGGCCACGGCCGCAACAGCGACCACCATGCCCAGATAGGCCAATATCCGTGGGCGTTCACCCTGCACCAGTCCGAACACCACCGGAAGTACTGCGCTTGTCACGGCCGTGATCGGGGCGATCACCGTCATCGCCCCATGGGAAAGTGCATGGTAGAACGACGCAAGCGCGACCGCCGACGCGAGACCGGCGACCGCGCCCCACAACAACTCCTCCGACCGCGGAAATGCCGTACCGACCAGGACCACGATGACGACGGCAAGCGCGGCACTGGCCACCTGGCCATAGAGGCTGACAGCGATGCTCGGTGCGCTGCGCGTCGCCCGACCGCCGCTGTA
>JANOQU010000327.1:0-9797 GCA_031422355.1 Actinomycetes bacterium | reverse complement strand
ACGCAACGATTCCGTCGCGCCGAAGTACATCGGCGAACAACTGGTTCTTGCGATTGCCGAGAGCGCAGACGGTTTCGTTGCCCGGGTCATCGCTGATGTGACCAGTGTGCAGGGTGATCCGGCGCGAGGCCAGAAAGCTTCTGACACCGTCGAAGCGTGGCTTGCCGTCGACGAAGGTCAAGTAGTCGTCGGTTGTGAACTCGCGGTCGGACTCTTCATTGCCGCCACGAGCGTCCAGGAATTCGTCGAACATCGTCTTCCACGCAGTTTCGTGGACGTCGGCCGTCGGGGTCAATACACCGTCGAGATCGAACAGCACCGCCTCGAACTCAGACCAATCGATCGGTTCATGTCCTGATGTTGTCCGCCCGACGTCTGCCATACGCAGCGAAAACTAGCTGAGCCGAGCCGTCAGACTGGGTTTGCGGCGAGCCAGGCGTCGATCTGGGCCTCGGTGAGATCGCGGCTGGCGTCGACAAGTGCTCGGAGGGTGTCGGCCCTGGCGATTTCGGATGCGGACGGTTCCGGAGAGTCCGACGTCGTTGGATCCTTGGCAAACGAGACGATGACCACCAAGTCCATCGGCGGCGGCTTCGTCAGCGACGGGCCGGTTTCCTTGGCGCTCGGTGGCTTGAGGAACTCGGGCCAGAACGGCCAGTTGGTGCCCTTTTTGCCACGCTCGAAGATCAGCCACCAACCAACGGCTGCGACCCAGTTCCAGATCCAGTACAGGAACAGCCCAACTCCCGCGATGATCGTCGGTCCAGCCGCAGAGACGAGACCGAGGAAGAAGACGCAGAGCAATTGCACGATCTTGATCAGCAGCGACGGCCCCGCCTTACCCAATCGTCCGCTGACCATCGCTGCGGCACGCACCGCAAACCACATCAGACCGCGCGTCAATGCCGGTGCGCCAGTTTCACGCAGCGCCCGACGAAACATTCCGTCGGCCAGCCACGGATCGATGCGGGGATCGTTTCGTTTGGATTCGCGCCACGCCGCATCGTGGAGAACTGCGGCCTCGGAGTTGTGGCCGGCATTGTCGAGGAGCCAGCGAACGGGCTTTGGGATCGATGCGAAGTCGGTCTCGAAGCCTGATCGGATCACGACGAACTGCCACCCGCCTTCCCAGACGAGTGGGCGAGTGAGGCGCCATTTCTCGCCATTGATGTGGGCAACTTCAAGCGTAGATCGGAACATCGCAAACCTCCGGTTGTGCGGATCGTGTTTCGGGTCCCGACCGACAGTTGTGCCGTCGGTCAGACAATACCTGACTCATAGAACGCGTTCGGGCAGCTCTGATACCTCGCAGATACAGTTCGGTCCGTGTTGGCCGACCCGACTTCCACCGCGACCCGCCGATTCCGGTCGACGACCCCCTTCGTCATTCGGTCGTGGGAGTGGCAATCCGACACCGCCACCCTGGTCTGCTCGTATCGCCACGGGGCGGATCAGTTCGCTGAGCGATTCACGTTCCCGCTGACCCCCGAGATGCCTGATGTCACGAAATCAGCCGCATTGCAACGAGCGTTCGATCTGATCCTGGTTGCAGCGGGAGTCAGCTATTACAAGCTGTTCGCGTCGACGTCGATCGTGGTCGAAGGCGTCGGCGCCAACCAAGCGTGGGTCGACTTCGTCGAGCAGTTGTACGACAACGGTCTGCGAGAGTTCGCCGTGACGAACGGATTGTCGGTCCCGTTCGTCCCGGCGGTATCCGTTGCGGCGGTTTCCGTTCCGACGAGGCCCACCCGGGTCGATGACGTCTCCACTCGTCAATCGGGGTGGACCGAATCGGCGGTGCTTCGGCCGTTGGTGCCGATGGGAGGGGGTCGGGACTCGCTGCTCGTGGTGACGGCGCTGATCGAGATGGATCCACTGCTTGTTGTCGTCGGGGCGAATCGAGTCGTGGAGCAGCAGGCCAAGGCACTCGGTCTGCCCCTGTTCACGGTTGGCCGCCAAATCGATCCGACGATGTTGGCCATGAATCGCCAGGGGGCGATGAACGGTCATGTTCCCGTTACAGCGATCAACTCCACGGTGGCGCTCGCCATCGCAGTGATGTGCGGTTGCAGCCATGTGGTGATGTCGAACGAGCACAGCGCGAGCGAGCCAACCCGAGTGATCGACGGCGTGCCGGTCAACCATCAATACAGCAAGGGAGTCGAGTTCGAGGCGGCATTGAGCGCGATGTCGGTCTCGCTCGACCTCGGCGTTGGATACTTCTCCGCGTTGCGACCGTATGGCGAACTCGCGATCTCGCGAGCGATCGGCCGTCATTGGCAATCGCTGCCACCGTTCGTCAGTTGCAACCGTGCCTTCGTCCGATCTGACGACGACAGGTCGCCCTCATGGTGCACCCGATGCGCGAAGTGCTACTTCGTCTTCCTCGGTCTCGCACCGTTCGTCCCGAGAGCGCAACTCGTGGAGTTCTTCGGTCGAGATCTGCTCGCGTCCAGCGATGACATCGAAACACTGCGATCGATGCTGGTCGGCGAGTCGCGGGCGTTCGACTGCATCGGCACGCCGGACGAGATCGCCGCAGCCTTGTCGCTCGCGTCAACAGGCGACTGGTCAGACTCGCCCGCACTCGTTGCATTGGCTGTCGAACAGAATTCGGGCGGCTCTGTCGACGGGGCGATCCCCGGTCTGCTCGCTGCTCACGATGAACACTTCATCCCGAGTCCGTTCCGTGGCGCGATCGAAGCGGTGTTCCGTTGAGGTTCGATCGGTTGGCCCGGTCGAGAGTCGCCGTATGGGGTACGGGTACCGAGGGGATGGCGGCTTTGGCGTCGTTGCCGCAGGAGTGCACGGTCACCCTGATCGCCGACGACGTGTCCAGCCCATCAGTTCTCGCAGTTGGCCAGGCGCAGGGGATGCAGATCAATGCGCCAAGCGACCTGGGTCAATTGCAGGTCGACGTTGTCATTCGTTCGCCGGGCGTCTCGATCTATCGCGAAGAGGTTCAGTCGTTGGTGAAGCGCGGTGTCCGCGTGACGACTTTGCTTGACCTCTGGTTGGAGGCGCCGACAGCCGATGTGGTGGTGGGCGTGACCGGCACGAAGGGCAAGAGCACGACCACGCTCTTGATCGAAGCGCTCCTCTCCGCCGCTGGACGATCGACCGAATTAGCGGGCAATATCGGCAGGGCAGTGACTGAGATCGGTCGGTGTGAGGTTGCCGTGATCGAGGTCAGCAGCTATCAGGCGGCCGACCTCGTCCGCTCGCCGCACGTCGGCGTGCTCACCAATCTGGGGGAAGATCACCTGCCGTGGCATCGCACGGTCGAGAACTATCAGCGTGACAAGTTGAACCTGTTCGCGCACGCTCCGCTGACTGATGTCGTGCTCGGCGAATCCGTTCCAGCCCTGGCCATCCGGGATGGCGTGACGGTGAGCGTTCTCGATCAGGACGGGTTGCACGCATCCGGGGCGAACTTGCTCCGCGGGTCGGACGTGATCGCCGACCTGACCGACACGGCATTGGAGCCCGCCCATCTCGTCGTCGACCTCGCGATTGCGTCGCTCGCCGCCGAGGTCGTGCTCGACCGCCGGCTCAGCTCCGATGAACTCCTTGCGGCCATCGATGGCTTCAAAAGGCCCCCCGGTCGACTTGAGATCGTCCCCAGCACCGACGGCGTGACATGGATCAACGACTCGCTCGCAAGTAATCCGTTTGCAGCAGCGGCAGGGATCGCAACATTCGCTGCTCGGCGGCTGATCGTGATCGTCGGTGGCGATGATCGGGGAGTCGACGAGGCTCTCCTGATCGCTGCGTTGTCGGTCCACCAATCAGTCCGTTCCGTGATCGCGATCGGAGAATCCGGACGGCGCTGGGCCCCGTCAATCACAGCAATCGGTGTATCTGTACACGTGGTGGACGCCGACGACATCACGCTGGCAGTCGGTATCGCTGGTGACATCGCAGCGGCCGGAGATGTCGTGCTGTTCTCACCTGCTGCGCCGACATCACCGTCCGTCGGAAATTGGGAACGCCGAAGTGCGCTCTTTCGATCAGCGATCGAAACGCTCAGTCGGTGACGGCGGTGTCGGCGAGGCCGGCGGCCATTGCCTGCATGACCTCGGCGAGCATCTGCGACCGCGGCGGCATGCCGGGCATCTCTTCGGGTGGTTCGGGATCGAGACCTTCTGCGATTCGGTGGAAGCGGTCGACTGCGAGTTCGACGAAGTCGGGGTTGGGGAACACCCAGTAGCGACCGCTGGTCACTGCGTCGACGACCAGGTCGGCGACGAGCCCGGGTTGAGTACCTTCGGCGACTGCGCGTTGAACGTGTTGCTTGGTGACCGCCCCGCCCGGGTCGACTTCGGGTTTGACACCCAGTTCCGTTGGCCAGTTGCGGTCGGCGTCGAGGATTCCGGTGCGGACCCAACCCGGACACAGACAGCTCACACCGATCGGCATCTGCGCAGCCTGCATCGAGTTGAACAGGTTCTCGCTGACAGCGACCACGGCGTGCTTGCTCGCGTCGTACGGAGCTGCCAACCCGGGATACAGCCCGGCGATGGAGGCCGTGTTGACGAAATGGCCACCACCGGACATCACGAGGTGGGGCAGGAACGCCCGGATCCCGTGGACGACACCCCAGAAGTTGACGCCCATCGTCCATTCCCAAGTCGACAACGGCCCGAGCCAGGGATCGGCCATCCCAGCAACGCCAGCGTTGTTGCACACCACGTGGACGGCCCCGAACCGTTCGACCGTCGCTGTCGCCAAGTGTTCAACCTGTTCAGCTTTGCTGACATCGGTCAGCACAGCGAGTACGTCGACGCCGGTGTTGGCAACCGCCTGCCGCGCCTGCTCGAGGGCATCAGCCTGAACGTCGGCCAGCACGATGTTCATGCCCGAGCGCGCAAAGGAGTGGGCGAGTGCGAGGCCGATTCCCGACCCGCCTCCGGTGACTACGGCAACCATTCCCCGCTTGAGTTCCATGACGACCCCCGTCGTTGGTTTGCATCCGGAGGAGCGCCGGACACGCGAAAGATACACGCGAAGGCAGAACCTGCGGGTCAGAATGCGGTCATGGTGTACTCGACAACTCTGGTCACGTGATGAGGATTCTGTACGTCGATATCGACACCCTCCGGTCGGACCATCTCGGCTGCTCGGGCTATCACCGCAACACCACGCCGAACATCGACGCGATCGCGGCGAGAGGAGTGCGGTTCTCCAATGTCTACGCCTCGGACGTGCCCTGCCTGCCGAGCCGCTCTGCGCTGGTCACGGGAATGTTCGGCATCCGCAATGGGGTCGCCAACCATGGCGGGTTGGCAGCAGACCTTGCGCCGTGGGGAGCCGAGCGCGGTTTCTTCTCACAGCTCAGCGCTGGCTCGTTTCCGTCCGTATTGATGAATGCGGGTTATCACACAGCGTCCATCTCCAGCTTTCCGCGTCGCCATGGTGCGCCGTGGTGGACGGCTGGCTTCATGGAGTCGATGAACCTCGTCCGTGGCTTCGGGATCGAACGAGCCGACGAGGTCCTCCCGGGTGCCCTCGACTGGTTGCAACGTCGCGGGCAAGCTGATTCGTGGTTCCTCCATGTGCATCTCTGGGACCCACACACGCCGTACAACACGCCAGCCGACTACGGCAATCCCTTCGCCAACGAGCCCCCACCTTCCTGGCACACCGAAGAGGTCCGCGACAGAAACTGGCGATTGCCCGGACCGCACTCCGCCCAGGAACCATGGGGTTTCACACCTGACGAACACGGCCCGCCGCCCGCACGCCAGCCGTGGAACCTTGCATCCGCTGACGATGTGAAGCAGATGTTCGATGGCTACGACGTCGGTGTGCGCTTCGCCGACGACGCCGTCGGCGCACTGTGTTCGAAGCTCGCGGATCTCGGCGTGCTCGACGACACTGCGATCCTGATCAGCAGCGACCATGGCGAGGCATTCGGTGAGCTCGGTGTCTACGCAGATCACATGGCCGCGGATGAGGCAACGGCTCACATCCCTGCCGTGCTCTCGTGGCCAGGCGTGGCACCATCGGTGCAAACGGGATTGCACTACCACCTCGATGTCGCTGCAACAGTCGCCGACTTGGCCGGCGCCAGGCGTCCGCGGCATTGGGACGGCCTCTCGATTCGCGCAGAAGTCGAGCGTGGATTCGATGCTGTCGGCCGCGACCATTTGGTCCTGAGTCAAGGTGCGTGGACGTGTCAGCGGGGTGTGCGATCTGGCGATCATCTCTTCTTGCGCACGATGCACGACGGCTTTCACGCGGCGTGGCCCGACGAGATGCTGTTCGATATCGCCGCTGATCCGCACGAGGAGATCGACCTTGCCGAATCGAGTCCCTTGATTGCGGCTGAGATGCGCGCCCTGCTCGACGAGTGGACAACTGCGCAACTCGGCCGCTCGCTTGCCGCCCAGGATCCGCTCCAGACCGTGCTCGACGAAGGCGGACCGTTTCACGTTCGTGGTCACATGCCCGCTTATCTGCAGCGACTGCGTGAAACCAACCGAGGTGACTGGGCTGTTCGACTGGCCGAGACCGAAGGCGTTCGCCAGCGCCCTGAACGACAGGCGCTCTGATGATGGCGGGCAGGCTCTGAATACGAGTTGCAGCGAGTAGCTTGTGATCTTCGTTCAACCAAGCACCCACTCGACATCAAGGATTCAGTTCTATGGCAATCACCGGCAAGCTCACACCGCTCCAGGAGACCGAGGCCCGTCGGGCGGCGGCCGCGGCCGACAAGCCCAAGCGCGTGATCTCCGACGAGGAGAAGGCCACTCGGAAGGAACGGGTTGCCAAGGCCAAGGACGCGCTCGCGCGATCGGTTGGCGCCAAGGGCGACCACATCGCACCGGCCCGCTCTGCCTTGAAGGTCTACCTGCAGAAGCTCAACGAGCCCAAGCAGCCCGACGATTCGCAGTTCGAAACGCTCATCGAGGCACCGTTCAAGGCGCCGCCGAAGAAGAAGACCGACGACCGTCGTTTCTGAGTTGCGTCGTTTCTGAGCCCCTCGAATGAGCGCTGACGGCAAGAAGGTCCGCAAGGGGTGGATCATCATCGGCGTGCTGTTGATGGTGTTCGGAATCGTTCCGTTGCTGATTGGCTTCTTCCTCACGATCGGTACCACGACTGCGTCTGTGCTGACTGCAGATGTACAGGCCAAGACGCCCGGCAGCGTCAGCTTCGACGCCGACGACACCGAATACGACGTGTTGTTCAGCGGTCGGCGCAATAGTGATGGAGCGGTCAGTTCTGCTCGCTGCGTTGTGACTCTGGCCGATGGGCGGACCAAGACGCTGAACGGCAACGAGCAGACGAGCAGCATCAGCGCCGGAAGTTCCAAAACCGTTGGCAGCTTCACCGCTGTGGAGGGCACCACGACGGTGCAGTGTGACGCCGATGGTCGAACCGTCACGTTCTCCGTCGTGGAAGTCAGCGACGTCAAGCGATGGGCGCTCGGAATCCTGTTCGGTGGCGTCGCGATGTTCGTCCCGGGCACACTGTTGATGGTGCTTGGGATCGTATGGAAGAAGCCAGCCCGCTCGATGTCAGCGACGTGACCCGCGCAGCAGTCGCGGGCCGGACTGGACGAGGCCGGCGAGGGCTCGTTCTACCTCCTGGGCGAGAATGACGCTGGAGACTTCGCGAGCGATCGGGCGCAGCGCTCCGACGGCAGTCGCAATTTCTTCAGCAGAAGCAGCGCCCGCGAAGCCCGCCCCAGCGCGTTGGACCAGCAGCTTGACGGTGTCGTCGACGGCTCGTCCGAGCCGCTTGCGAAGCAGATCACGCATCTGGGCAGAGATGTCGATGTCGATCCCGGCATCGCGCAGAAGCATCGCCTGGTCCAGCAGCGCCGGGCTCGGAACGAGCCAGCGTCCGTCCGACTGTGGCCGCACGTAGCTGGCTTGGTGTAGCTCGCCGATCACTCCGGGGCGGTCGCCGCTGAACCGACCGACGAACGCGATGAGTTCATCCTGAGTCATCGTGCTCGGTCGATCGTCGGACCACGGTGCACTGAGTGTCGCGTCCACCCCAAGCCATTCCGACACGATCCGAGCCGGGTGCTCATCTGCCACCAGGTCTCGGATCATGTGCAGTTTGAGGCCACGATCGCGGAGCTCGGCGATCAGCCCGAGCCGCTCGACGTGGATCTCGCCATACGTTGCGTCTCGGCCGACTTTGCCGGGACGTGGCAGGAGGTGCTCAGCCTGGTAATAGCGAATAGTGCGTTCGCTCACACCGGAGCGAGAGGCCAGCTCGCCGAGGCTGAACGACTCGGCGTGTTCTGTTGATTCGGTCACGGTGCCATTCAATCACGATCCGTAGGACTGTGACAGTGTTCACTGTCAGAATATGTTGACAGTGAACACTGTCAGGGTCATAGTGGGGAACATGAACACAACGCTTCTCG
Source organism: Actinomycetes bacterium (assembly GCA_031422355.1). Taxonomy (GTDB): domain Bacteria; phylum Actinomycetota; class Acidimicrobiia; order Acidimicrobiales; family Ilumatobacteraceae; genus WLMZ01. The sequence continues at coordinate 1,411 of JANOQU010000327.1, read as the reverse complement.
ACTCGCCGCTCGCCGATACGCCTCACTACGAGATGCCCCGAACTGCAGCTCGGGCCGGTCAACTCGTTGCGGCCTCCCAGCGGATGACGCTCGACCCGTTCAACGAGATCGATTGGGACATCCCGATCGACGACTCGGCGTTCCATCTGCCTCCGGAAATGCTGACGCTGTTCGGCACGTCGACGTGGGACGCAATGACCGACCTCGAGCGGATCACCTACAGCCGCCACGAGACCGCAGCGATGTTCGGCGCTGGAATCTGGTTCGAGAACGCGCTGATGCAGATCGTGCTCTGCCACCTGACCGAGATCGCCGTGACCGACCCGATGCATCGGTATTTGTTGATCGAAGTTGCCGACGAGTGCCGCCACTCCACGATGTTCGGTGAATACATCCGCCGCGCCGGCACACCTGCGTACGGGCCGTCGCAGCCGATCATCAACGATCAGAGTAAGTCGGGTCGGGCGATCTCCTATCTCCTGATCCTGGCAATCGAAGAACTTCTGGACCACGCCAACCGGGCAACGATGCGTGACGAGCGAGTGCATCCGGTGTCGCGCCAGATCGCCAAGCTGCACGTGTTGGAGGAAGCGCGCCACGTCAGCTTCGCAAAGTCCTACCTCGGCGAAGCGTGGCCTCTCCTCTGCGAGGGTGAGCAGGCGACCGTCATCGGGGCAGCGCCCGAGCTGGTGAACGCAATCGTCGGGCTGAGCCTGGATCCGGCCGTGTTCGACGAGCTCGGCATCGTTGACGGTATGGACATCGCACGGTCTAATCCGAACTATCGAGCCAACGTGGTCGCCGGCCTCTCCAAGCTCACTGCATTCTTCGCCGAGTTGGGCGTGATCACGGATCGTGCGCGGTGGATCGAGCTGGGTCTGGTTTCAGCCCCGATTGGTTGAGCCAGGATCAGGGACACCGGCAGGCGTGCCCTCGTGGTACTCGATCAACTCGATCAAGTAGCCATCGAAATCCTTGATGAACGCAACGGTGACCGGCCAGCGGTCGAGCCGAGTCGGCGGGGTCACGGACTCACAGCCAGCCGCGATGCAGCGCTCATAGAGTCCACTGCAATCGTCAGTGTTGAGGTACAGCTTCCACAACGCCGAACCCATCTCGATCGGTCCGACCTGGTCCAACTGTTGGGCGAGCTGGATTCGTGACCCGCCCTCGTCGGCTTGCAGTACGGCCTCGAGCGCGGTTGGAATCTCGGTCCGGCTTCGCACCGGCAGTCCGCAAACGCCTTCCCAAAACCCGATCGATCGTTCGAGATCGGTCACGTTGATACAGAACTGGCCGAGAATCTGGCCCATTGGAGGCTCCTTCGAGTCATTTGTCGGTGTGTCGAGTCCGAGGCTGTCCGAGGTTTCCAGGTGATTGACCACTGCGACGAAGCGGAGAGTTGCGCAAC
>JANOQU010000326.1:0-3547 GCA_031422355.1 Actinomycetes bacterium | reverse complement strand
GAAACGCCGCTCGCAGACTTGAAGACGGCGCTGACCGGCAACGACAACGGCGCCATCAAGGAAGCCACCGCATCGCTGTCCAACGCACTGCAGGCCTTCGGTCAGAAGCTGTACGAGGCGGCTGCCCGTGACACCAATGCTGCCGGCTCCTCGGCGAGCGGGCAGGGCGACAGTTCGGTCAACGACGAAGAAATCGTCGATGCCGAAATCGTCGACGACGAGAAGTGATGTCGCGATGAGCGAGGACACGAATCCACCTGCTGACTCTGCGCATCCGCCGGATCACAACGCAACCGAATTCGAAGAAGCACTCGACGAGCACGCCTCTTCCGCCGACATCCCGGCGGAGGAGGTCGCCGACGACCTCCCGGTGCAGCCACTGACCGAGGTCGAGGAACTGACGATCGAGGTCCAGGAATTCAAGAGCATGGCGCTCCGGCTGCAGGCCGACTTCGAGAACTATCGCAAACGGATCACTGCCCAGCAACACGACGACATCGATCGGGCGACCGGTAAGTTCGCCGAGTCACTGCTGCCGGTGCTCGATGCATGCGAGGCTGCGTTCGCGCACGGTGCCGACGGTGTCGAGCCGATCTGGTCACAACTGATCGGCATCCTCCACAAACAGGGCCTCGAGGCGCTGGATTTGGCGGACAAGCCGTTCGATCCGACTCAGGCCGACGCGGTGATGCACGAGGCAGGCGACGGCGGAGATCCAGTGGTGAGTGAGGTGCTGCGCACCGGCTACAGCTGGAAGGGTAAGACTCTTCGTCCAGCGATGGTGAAAGTGAAGGGCTGACAAGCGGATGAGTGCCCAGCGCGACTGGTACGAAAAGGACTTCTACAAGGTGCTCGGCGTCAGCGAGACGGCGACTTCGAAGGAGATCACCAAGGCTTATCGCCAACTCGCGCGCGACAACCACCCCGATACGCACCCTGGCAACGATGCTGCCGAGAACCGATTCAAGGAAATCTCCGGCGCATACGACGTGATCGGTGACGAGGCCAAGCGCAAGGAGTACGACGAAGTCCGTTCGCAATCCTCGATGGGTCCGTTCGGTGGCGGCTTCAGAAGTGGTGGCGGCGGTGGTGGACCGGGCGGCTTCAGCTTCAACGTCGGTGCCGATGGCCTCGGCGATCTCCTCGGCGGAATGTTCAATCGGGGCGGCCGTGGCCGTGGCGCATCAGCGGCGGGCGGACCACAGCGCGGCGATGACCTGGAAGCCAGCCTGACGCTGGAATTCTTGGATGCAATCAAGGGCATCACGACCACGCTCTTTCTGACCAGCGACGCCCAATGCAGTACGTGCAACGGCAGCGGTGCCAAGTCCGGCACCCACCCCAAGACCTGCTCACAATGCGGCGGTCGCGGAGTCGTCGACGACAACCAGGGCATGTTCTCGTTCAGTACGCCGTGCCGCGCATGTCAAGGGCGTGGCGTCGTGATCGAACAGGCATGTGCCACCTGCCGTGGCACCGGGGTCGAGAAACGAGCCCGCGAGGTCAAGGTCCGACTCCCCGGTGGGGTTGCCGATGGTCAACGAATCCGGCTCAAGGGTCGTGGTGGTCCGGGTCGCAATGGCGGTCCAGCGGGCGATTTGTTCGTCGAATGTCATGTGATGCCCCATCGGCTGTTCGGCCGTGATGGTGACAATCTCACCCTCAAAGTGCCGGTCACCTTCGCAGAAGCAGTGCTGGGCAGCGACATCGAGGTTCCGACAATCGATGGGCCGAATGTGACCCTGCGGATCAAGCCAGGCACCCAGTCCGGAACTCGTCACCGAGTCAAGGGCAAGGGCATCGAATCGACCAAGCGGACCGGTGACCTGATCGTCACCGTCGACGTGCAGGTGCCGACCCACCTCAACGACGCGCAGCGAACGGCCGTCGAGGCGCTTGCCCAAGCGACTACGGTGTCGCCCAGAGCACACCTGACCAACGCCGATCCGAGCGGCGCGCCAGGGCGAGGAGGCTGATCATGCGCAGCAGAGACCACGCCGTCTACGTCATCTCGGTCGCCGCCGAACTGGCAGGCATGCATCCCCAGACGCTGCGCATCTACGAGCGACGCGGGCTGGTCCAGCCGGCGCGTTCGCAGGGCGGAAACCGTCGCTATAGCGACATCGACATCGAGACCCTTCGACGGATTCAGGAACTCGCCGCAGAGGGAATGAATCTCGAAGGCATCCGCCGGGTGATGTCGCTCGAGGCCGAGCTCGAGCAGTTGCGGGCTGAGAACGCCGAACTCCGCCATCTCGCGAGCGACGCCGTCGCCGAAGCAGAGCGTCGCCCGCCGCGCCGAGACCTCGTTCCGCTGCACCAGGCCGTTGCGGTCTTCACCCACTCCCAACAAAACCAGCGCCGCGGCCCCCTCGGCTAGCGGTTCGGCGTAAACAGATAACACATGGCTGTGCAAAGCGATAATGAATACCCGTGTAAAGCGATGATAAGTGTCTCTTTGACCAGTTCAGAGCGCTAATGTTGCGTAAATCAAACGAACCTACCAAATTCGCCTGATTGACAAGGTTCTCGCGGACCTTTTGGCCGAACTCCCGGCAGTCATGTTGGTCGGACCGCGAGCCAGCGGAAAGACCACCACCGCACGACAGCATGCGCGCACGATCGTCCGACTGGACCGGGAACTAGAGGCTGAGCCGTTTCGCGCTGATCCCGACACGGTTCTCGCAACGATGCAACCACCGGTGCTTCTCGACGAATGGCAGATGGTCCCGGAAGTCCTGGGCAGTGTCAAGCGGGCGATCGATGACGGCGAGGGTGCCGGACGATTCGTGCTGACCGGCTCGGTCCGGGCCGAGTTGCTCGAAGCGACCTGGGCCGCGACCGGACGGGTTGTCAGGTTGGCCCAATGGGGTCTTTGCGAACGCGAGTTGGTTGGCAACGCTTCAGCGCCGCCGTTTTTCGACCGAGTGTTCGCGGGCAACATTGCGCAGGTGTCGGCCCCGAAGGAACATGTCGACCTTCGTTCATACGTCGACCGCGCCTTACGTGGCGGTTTCCCGGAGGTCGCTCTTCGCGGCACGACACCCGGTCGGGTCCGCTGGTTCGCGTCCTACGTCGATCAATTGTTGATGCGCGATGCGGCCTTGGCTGATGAGGCTCGCGATCCGGTCAAGCTTCGTCGCTACCTCTGCGCGATCGCGGCGAACACGGCGGGCGTCGTCGAGCACAAGGCTCTTTTCGACGCTGCCGGGGTCACCCGGTCGACCGCGGCAACCTATGATTCGCTGCTCGAATTGCTGTTCGCAACAGAGAGAATCCCGGCGTGGCATACGAATCGCTTGAATCGCCTGACTCGCTCACCCAAGCGATACCTCGTTGAACCAGCACTGCTGGGGCCGCTCCTCGGCGTGGACACCAAGTCCGTGATCCGCAATGGGGACTTGCTCGGACGGATCATCGACAGCTTCGTCGTCGCTCAACTCCGCCCCGAGCTCGAGGTCAGCGAACGACAGCCGAGGCTCTTTCACCTCCGCCAGGAGAATGGAGCACGTGAGATCGATCTGATCGCCGAAGCGCCAGACGGTCG
>JANOQU010000325.1:0-5420 GCA_031422355.1 Actinomycetes bacterium | reverse complement strand
GGCTACTTCGGTGTGTCGATGTTCTTCACACTGTCTGGATACTTGATCACGTCATTGCTGGTCAAAGAATACGCGTCGACGAACAGAATCTCGCCCCAGGCCTTCTACGCCCGTCGGCTGAGGCGACTGATGCCGGCCAGCCTTGTCTGCCTCGCTTCGGTCTGCATCCTTGGTGCCTTCGAAGTGTGGAACGGCGTCGATCATCTCCGAAGGGACGTGCTCGGGGCGCTATTCCAGGTCGCGAACTGGGTTCAACTCTTCGCTGGTGAGAGCTACACCGACCTCCAGAGTCGAAACGCCGGCCTGACCTCACCCCTTGATCACTACTGGTCGTTGGCGATCGAGGAGCAGTTCTACTGGATTTGGCCGCTTGCTTTTTGGGCTCTTGCTCGTGTCGCCAGAAAGCGCGGGTGGAGCCTCACCTGGGTCATGGTCGGGCTCACGGTGACGTTCGCCGCATCGGCGCCGCTGATCGCTGCGTGGTGGGGGCGCGATGCCGCGTACTGGGCGACTCCTGCCCGCGCTGGCGAAATCCTGGTCGGAGCGACGCTCGCTGTTGCAGTGGCGGCTGGTGCGCTGCAGGCGCGAGCCTGGATGGCACCCACGGCGGGACTCATGGTCTTTGTCCTCGGCGTTGCCCTACCAGCCGCCGGCGGACCGGCGTATCACGGCGCCTTCCCGGTGCTGTCGATTGCATCAGGTCTGCTGTTGCTCGGCCTCCAGCGACCGGGTGTCGTCACCACGTTGCTGTCGGCACGTCCGCTCGTCGGGGTCGGCAAGGTGAGCTACGGCATGTACCTGTACCACTTCCCCATTTACGTCCTGATGACGCCAAGCCGTCTCGGGATATCCGGCGTCGGGCTGCTTGTCCTTCGGATCGGATCGACCCTTGTGGTGGCCATCATTTCGTTCTGGCTGATCGAGCGGCCGATCAGGTTCGGTACCCATTCGCCGAGCCGGACGGTTGCCTGGTCGGCCGCTGCGACCATTGCGGTCGGCGGATTGGTGCTTGCTGTACCCGCCGCAGGCGCTGCCAGCTATTACACGCCGGATGCCGACCTCGTCGACGCGGCCGGGATTCAGCCGTTGGGGAACCTGTCGCCGCTCGTCGTTGTCACCGCGCCGCCGACACTGGATGCACAGGATGAAGCGACCGCAGCCGACGAACTGTCCGGCGCGGCAGAGACGGCGAATACGACTGCGGCAACGAACGAACTGTCGAGCATTGGCGCCGACTCTGAGCCAGCGGTCGCGGTTCTCAGTCGACCGGCACGGATACTCGTCGTCGGTGACTCCACAGCCGAGGCAACCGGAGCCGGGCTCGTTGCATGGGCAGCCGCGAATCCTGACCTCGCCCAAGTCTCGCTCGCCGTGAGTGGGGGATGCGGTTTCGTCCGCGGAGGTGTCGCCCCAACCGACGAAGGGCGACCGTTCCAGGAGGAATGCGACAAATTGCTCGATGAAAGGCTGCCGGCGGATCTGCTCGAACTTCAGCCGGATGTCGTGATGCTGATGGTCACGTCACGCGACATCGTTCCCCGAATCTGGAATGAGGACGAAGGAGTGCTGGATCCCCTCGACTCGCGCTTCGTCGCAAGGATGCGACTCGATTATCAGGTCATCACGAACTTGGTCGTGTCCACGACCCGCGCCCGCGTCGTCTGGATCCGAGCGCCCAAGACAGACCCGTACTGGCTGGGTGAGCCGCACCCGTTCATTGACCCGACATTGCTGAGTATCCGTCAAGATGTCATTGCTGACACTGTTGCCAACAACGCCGACAGGTCGCAGGTTCTGGACCTTCGCGCATGGATGGAGCGTGACGGGATTGCTCGTGACGAGGATGCCAGGCCCGATGGTTTGCACCTCACGCCGCGTGCCTCGCTGTATGTGGCACGGACGTGGCTTGGGCCGCAACTCGTGTCTGCGGCCGCTGCCAACGCCCTTCAACTCGCTGACGAAACTTCTGCGGACACGGCGGCCGGTCAGCCTCCGCGTTGAGGCAACGCAGGTCGATCAGCCGGGCAGCAGTTTGGTCGCGAGCTTGAGTACTGCGAGCGCGCCCTGCTTGGCCGGCCGGCGGTGATGCGACGTCGAATCGTCGTCGTGTGCATCGAGATCGCGTCGATTGGCAACGAACCAGTCGTAGCTCTGCGCGAACATCTCCTCGTTCGACCACGTTGGGGTCCAACCGAGTGCCTCGGTGATGTGGGTCGTGTCGAACCACATCGATTTGCTGTACATGATCCAGTGGTACGGCGCGAATGGAGCGATCTTGGCAGTGGCAGCGGCGCGCATCGCGATCGAAGCCGGACCGGCAGGGAGCGACCTCACCTTTGCACCTGTGCCTGCATGTGCGCACACACTCTCCAGCGTCTCGCGCATAGTCGAGAACCGATCGGTGCCAGCATTGAAGATCTTTGGACCACTGGCTGCGCCAGCCAAGATGCACACCGCAGCAAGGTCGTCGGCGTGAATGAACTGGTACGTGTTGCGCCCGTTGCCGAGTACGAAGACGTCGGCGCCGTCGGCGATCCAATCGAAGAGGATGCCGAAGATTCCGAGCCTTCCGTGACCAAGGATCGTGCGTGGTCGCACGATGCTGACATCGAGGCCGTTCGCCACGGCGCTGAGGCAGGCCCATTCAGCGGCAAGCTTGGCGTGTCCGTACGCTTCCGCCGGCTTGGGCACGGTTGTCGGCAGAACAGGGTTGGACTCTGGGACCCCGAAGACAGCGCTCGAAGACGTGTGCACAACCTTGGAGACGCCGGCGTCGACGCACGCATCGAGCAGGATCTGAGTGCCGTCGACATTGACGGTCCGTAGCAGAACCTCGTCCTGAGCCAGAGGTACCTGGGCGACGTTGTGATACACGACGTCGACACCGTCAACGGCCCGCCTGACGGCTTCGATGTCGCGGATGTCACCCTTGATGAAGTCGACAGAACCGATCGCGATTGCGTCGGGCTCATTGAGGTCGAGGATCCGTACGTGTTGGCCGCGTTGACGCAATTGGGTGGCGAGCAATGCTCCGAAGTATCCGCTGCCGCCCGTGACGAGCGCGATGGTCATAGCTGCAGACCTTCAGATCGACACCACTGGATACTGCGCCGCATGCCGTCGTAGAGTTCGACCTCCGGCTCGTAGCCGAGATCGGTCTGCGAGGCCGAGATGTCGCAGGCGATCGAATGGGCCATCTCGCCCATCACATGAATTTGCTGCTGGTATCGACCGGTCTTCTGGATGAGCCGGTCGGCCCGCTCGGCGATCCGGCCAGCGAATATGGGCAGCTTCATCGCACCCTGCTTCACGTCGTAGCCCTCGTCACGTAACGCCCGCCCGACCGTCTCGATGATCTCGTTGACGGTATACGGACGTGCATCGGCTATCCAGTAACCACGGCCGCTGATGCCCTCGGTCAACTCTGCACGCACGATGCCTTGGACGAGATTGTCGACGTACACCATCGATCTGCGTTGGTCGCCTGCGCCAAATCGCGGAAACTTGCCTGTCCGCACGAGCCGAAAGAACGTGGTTTGGCGGGGCGGTTGGAGAGGACCATAGAACCATGGAGGTCGAACGATCACTGCATCGAGGCCCTGGCCGACCTGCTTGCGAACGGCGAGTTCGCCCTGCATCTTGGATTCGCCATAGCCCAGGTACGGGTTGTACGGCTCGTTGACGCGGAAGACATCGCCGCCCGACGGGTTGGTACCGAACGGTGAGTTCGATGAAACATGAACCAGTCGGCGAATGCCCGATGCACGGGCTGCGGCGGCAACATTCGCTGCGCCAGCCGCATTGACGGCGAAGAAATCTGCCACGGTGCGCGGATGAATGACGCCGGCGGTGTGGATGACGTCGGTATCGGCGGGCAGGCCTGCCAAGAGCGAGTCGATCGAGTCGCGGTCGGTGACACTGCCGACGACCGTTTCGACGTTCGGACTGATGGCCTTGACGGCATCGGCTTCTGACGAATCGAGCACGAGCGCCCGAATGGTTCCCGAACGCGGAAAGCGACCGTCGTCGTTGGCGAGATGGTGGACCAATGCCCGGCCAAGCCATCCAGCGGCCCCCGTGATCACCGTTGCGGACGGGGCAGGCCGTTGCCCGATGACAGACTCTTCGACAGGCTGATCAGCCATGAGGGCGTTCCGTTTCTATGAAGTGGCGGGCATTGCGAACGGCAAAGGCCATCACCGAACCCTGCGGGTTGACACCTGGAGCCTCGGGAAGCAGCGACGCATCGTTGACCCACACGTTGCGCATCCCGCGAACCCGACCGAAGCTGTCAGCAGCGCAGCGTGGGTGCTCGCCAAGTGGAACGGTGGAGCACAAATGCACGCTCATGACGGTCGCCTTCGATGCCGCGAACGAGGACTGCAGCGCGGCGATATCGGCTTCGCTGCGAACCAGCGGTGCATTGCGGTAACTCGGATAAACCTCGTCGGCTCCAGCCGCCAGCATGCATAGCGCCAGCCGACTGAGACCGCTGCGCAGTAACTGCTTATCGCGGCTGGTGAGGTGATAGGTGACAAGTGGATCGCGCAGGCCGGGAATCGCCTTGACTCTGCCCTTGCCCTGACTGGTGATCGCTGCGTAGTAGACGCTGATCCGTTCCCAATCGTTGACGGCGCGACCGAATTCGTCCCAGTTGTCGTTCAGCGCGAGTGCCACGAGACCGGGATGACTTGCTGAACCACCGAAGGAGATCTCGGGGGCGAACTCTTTGACTTGGTGCACTGGAACGTCGTCGGTCGCATTGACGACATCGGGAAACCTGGCGGCCAGTTTGACAGTCGGGTGAACGGCGAGAGTGTCGCCGATTCGCTCGCGAAGACCGCTGCGTTGCAGGACTGCGGGCGTGTGGATCGCTCCGCCACAGACGAACACATGGCGGAAACCGATCCGGCCGGGGGAGCCATCAGCGAGGCTGACCTCGGCATATCGTCCGATGGTCCCTTCGAGCGCCAGCCTCTTGACCCGGCAGCCCGTCAGGATACGCGCCCCAGCCCGGTGGGCCCGAGGCAAGTACGTCTCCGTCATGCTCTGGCGCTGGCCCGCTGCGGCATCGCCGCCGACCGGATACTTCATCCAGCGTGGGCTCTCGCTGTTCTCCCAGCGCAGCGCCTCGGCGCCGAGATGCAACTTCGTGCTTGCGGGAGACACGGCGCCTGGTACGGGCACCACGTTGAGGGCCGCTTCCAACTCGTCGGCGATGGCGAACATCGCATCCGGGTCGAGATCGCGAATGTGGTACTGGTCAGCCCATCGCTGCAGTAGTTCGGCCGGCGGCCGACGGTAGAGGCCGCTGTTGACCTCGGTTCCGCCACCGGCGCAGCGACCTTCGGTGTATGCGATCGATGGGAGTCCGAGGGCGACGGTCACGCCACCGCTGCGGTACTGACGTTGCATCTGAT
>JANOQU010000324.1:0-4621 GCA_031422355.1 Actinomycetes bacterium | reverse complement strand
GACATCGCCCCAACCTACGATGACGCCAGTTCGACCGACGAACCGACGTTCTTCGTACGCAGACCAAACGCTGGCGGCACCAAGGGACCCGAGACAAACAACGCCCACGTCGGCAGTTCGTTGCGCTATCCGCGACAAACGACCGACGTGGGCGTGGTTCGTCTCAGTCGGCGGCAGTAACTTCTGGTGCTGCTTCGGTTGCGGGTGCAGCCTCGGTCTCGGCGGTCGGAGCTGCTGGTGCTGCAACTTCTGGTGCCGCTTCGACTGCGGTGGCAGCCTCGGTCTCAGCGGCAGTAACTTCTGGTGCTGCAACTTCTGGTGCTGCTTCGGCTGCGGTGTCAGCGTCGGCGACCGCTGGAGCGGCGGGCTTGGGCGGACGAGGCGTACCAGCGGCGGCGGCGGGCTTTGCGCCAGCCTTGCGGACTGGTGCACCCGGACGGGTTGGGCGCATCGGCTTGGGCATCGAGGCACCAGCGGTGACCTCGATCCCGAACAAGGCTGCGATCTGGGGCAGCGCGGCCGCAACACGCTTGACCGTTGCGTTCAGTTCATCGCTCGACGTCGTGGGTGCTGCGGTTGGCTTGATGTGGGCTCGCACTGGCGAGAACGCAGCAGCCTCGACGATTGCGGCCCAACGATCGGCCATTGCATCAGCGGTCAGCGACGCCGTTGCGGCATCGGCGAGGCGAGTGGCGAGTTCTTGCGGGAACGGAACCCCGGCCTTTGGCGGCTGTGACGACAACTTCAGGGCGCGAATCACACGGCCGACCCCGAGCGCGGCAGTGATGTCATCGAGCCAGAGCAGTGTTTCGCTCTCCTGCTTGGACGCGAGGGCGATCTTCAGCTCGGCAGCGAGTTCGCGGGTGGTTTCGTCGCGGGCGACGACCGGGTCCTCGCTGGAGGCAACGACGGAACGCAGATCGGGAAGCGCCAATTCGGCGAGGTCGGCCTTGGCAGCGGTTGCACGATCCAGCCATTCGGCGACTCGCAGCTTCGGCAGAAGTTGCTCGGCCATCTGGATCAGACCAGCAGCCGGAATCTCTTCCTTGCCCTCGGCCTTCAGACGCGTGTTCTGCTCGACGACAGCCTGACGAACCGCCGGGATGCCACCCTGCAGGGCCCGTTCGGCGACGGCGCGCTGGGCCTCCGGCAGATCGGCCAGAACGGCGTTGCGGTGGACGCGTCCTGGCTTGAGCCGCTTGGGCTTCGGACGCTGGGGCAGTTCTGGGGGAGCCGTGAAGTTCGAACGGGGACGCCGATCACGGCGGTCGTCACCGGTACCAGCACCAGCGCCGGTGCCAGCTGGGCGGTCGCCATCGCGACGCGGACGCCGGTCGCCACCGGGGCCACCTGCGCCAACGGGACGGTCTCCGTCACGAGGGGGACGGCGGTCAGCGTCGCCGCGAGGGCGGTCGCCGCCGGGGCCACCCGGTCCACGGGGACGATCATTGCCAGGACCACGCGAGGGACGATCGCGCCGATCTCCGCCGCGGTCACCGCGGTCGTTTCGATCTCGCTTTGCCAACTGCTGAGTGACCGCTTCGAACGGCTTCGCACTCGGCAGGATTTCGAGCAGTCCGCTCTTGTCCGCCTTGCCCTTGATGGGGCTGGTATTCAAGACCGTCGTCCCGTCCAGTTCAACTTCCACTTCGGCCCGCAGGAGGTCGCCGACCTTGGATGCTCCGGGCAGAATCGCCGACGCAAGCACACCCTTTGGCTCGCGGGCACCGGCTGCTCGCCACGTCCACGTGCCGTCTGGGCGCGCGCTTGTCAACTCGATCTCAATCCTGCGGGACATAGTTCGCCACGCTATCTCCGTAACCGGCTGACTCTTCACCTGTTATGCGATGCACCGCAACCCGACCTGAACGCACGACGTGGGCGATGAGCAGCAGGGTTACAGCCGAGTTCGGATCCGTCGATACGTTGGGCCGATGCCGATCTATGCACTGGGCGACCAGGTTCCCGTCATCCACCCGGATGCGTTCGTCCATCCCGACGCAGTGGTGATCGGGTCGGTCTGGATCGGCGCCGAAAGCAGCATCTGGCCGAGTGCAGTCCTTCGTGGTGACGACGGTGAGATCCACATCGGTGCGAGAACGTCCATCCAGGATGGTTGCGTGATTCACACCACGCCGTACGACACCACTCGCGTCGGCGACGATTGCGTGATCGGCCATCTCGTACATCTCGAAGGCTGCACAATCCACGACCGCGCCCTGGTCGGCAACGGCGCCATCGTCATGCATGCAGCGGTGGTCAACACCGGGGCAGTGGTCGCGGCGAATGCAGTTCTCCTCGATGGAACCATCGTGCCGTCAGGAGCCCTGGCCGCTGGAGTCCCGGCGGTGATCAAAGAGGGTCGGGCCAAGGCAGATTTCATCGCGATCGCCGCGCAGAGCTATGTCGTCAAGGGCAGGCGGTTCAAGGCCACGATGCGACGGATCGACGATTGATCGCGATCGTCGTCACCGTCAATGCCGATGACGTAGAAGTCGCATCAGACGCGCTGTGGTTGCTCGGAGTCGTCGCGATCGAAGAACGGAGGGCCGCGGATGGGGTGGAACTGTGGACTTCTCTCGGCGACGACGTGTCCCTGGTCGCTCAGAAATTGGCGGCCCTGGCCTATCCATGGAAGTTCGAGACTGTCGATGCGGACGTCAGCGAAACCTGGCGAGAGTTCGCCCAACCGACTTGGATCGCGGACGATCTCGTCGTGTACCCGGCGTGGCAATCAGCCCCGCCCCCTCGCGGGCCGGGGCCGCAGGCTGATGATCTGATTTCGATCTCGATTGAACCGGGTTCGACGTTCGGACTCGGTGACCATCCGACAACCGTGCTGACACTCAAGGCAATGCGCAAGGTCCTTCGTCGCGGTGACTCTGTCCTCGATGTCGGTTGCGGCAGCGGTGTGCTGGCCATTGCTGCCTGTCGACTCGGCGCGAGGTGCGCCGACGGGATCGACATCTCTGCGGCGTCGATTCAGACGATGAGTTCCAACGCCGTCGCCAACGGTGTCAGCCACCAGGTGACGGTCTCGAACATCTCCCTGTCAGCGGTGGCCGCCCGTTACGACGTCGTGGTCGCGAACATCCTCGCACCAGCGCTGATCGAACTGGCTGACGACCTCCGCCGAGTCCTGACCGATGATGGCGTCCTCGTGATCAGCGGGATCCTGGCGGATCGTCACGATCACGTCCTCGAAGCGTTGCATCCGTTGCGCCCGACAGCTCGGATCGATCGAGACGGTTGGACCGCGATCACGCTGACGAGGTGACCGCGCTCTCGTCAGGTGTCGATGGCGTCGAGTCGACGTATTCGTCAATGGTCGATGGACACGCTGGGTCCAATGAGCGCCTCGATCTCGGCGCGAGTGGCAAGCGATGGTACGGCGCCCTGACGGGTCGTAGCCAAAGCACCTCCGGCGGCAGCGAAACGAAGAGCGTCTGCAAACGACGATCCGTTGGCGGTAGCTGCCGCGAAGGCTCCGCAGAATGCATCGCCTGCGGCCGTGGTATCGATCGCATCCACGGCGAACGCCGGCATGATCAGGTCGCCGCTGTCCGGCGTGCACAATTTGGCGCCTCTGGACCCCATTGTGACGATGACCGCACGGGCCCCAAGCCGCAGCAGTTCCTCCACACCGCCGAGGATCTCGACTTCGTGCTCGTTGGGAATGACCACGTCACACAATTCGAGCACGTCGGCCGACAACACAGTCGCGGGCGCAGGGTTGAGAATCGTGATCGCGCCGGCTGCCCGCGCTGCGGTCAGCGCTGCGTGGACGGCGGGAAGGGGCACCTCTAATTGGACGAGCACGACTCGGGCGGAGCCAGCGGCGTCGGTGACGTGATGGGGGAGTAGCGCTGCGTTTGCACCGGCGACGACGATGATCGAATTCTCCGCATTGGCGGCCACGCCGATCAGCGCACGCCCGGTCGGGAATCCCGCAAGACGCTGGACAGCCGTGTCGCCGATTCCCGTCGCGGTGATGACGGACAGCAGTTGGTCGGCAGCAGCGTCATCTCCGACCGCTGCGCAGAAGTTCGTGCTCGCCCCGGCGCGGGCCGCTGCTACGGCCTGATTGAGGCCTTTGCCGCCGGCATGTTCGGAATAGGAGGTACCGAGAACGGTCTCGCCGGGCAGGGGTAGTCGATCGGTTGTCGCGACCAGATCGAGGTTGGCGCTGCCAATGACGCAGACGTCGAAGCGTTCCTTCATGACCCCAGCATTACAGCCGCGGTGTCGTCACCGGAATCTCGGCACGTTCAGCGCCGAGAGCGCGGTGGTCAGCCGACGCCGCGGGCGCGCACGCCGATCGGAGCGATGAGGCGATAACCAGCGGTGTGCCGCTCGTCCTCGGACTCTCCGCCCCAGAACCCGTACTCGTGGTTGTCGCGAGCGTAGAGCTGGCACATCGATGCCACTCTGCAACTGCTGCAAACTGATCGTGCCATTGCTTCGCGGCGGTCCCGTGCTTGGGGTCGTTCGGCGGGTGCCGGGAAGAACAAATTCGTCAACCCCTTGCACGCAGCGTCGGACATCCACCGATCATCGGTGGCCTCGCGATGAAACATGATCTCAACTGCAGCCATGGAACCCCCTTGACCCCACTCGTTGC
>JANOQU010000323.1:0-4326 GCA_031422355.1 Actinomycetes bacterium | reverse complement strand
CGGTGACGAAATCGTGCTGCTCGGCCGCGAGACCATCTATCGCGACGGTGTGAGGGTCGGCTGGCTGACAAGCGGCGGCTTCGGCTACACCATCGGTCGCTGTATTGGATACGGCTACGTCCGCAACCCCGCAGGTGTCACCGCTTCGTATGTCACGAGTGGCAGCTATGAACTCGACGTCGCCGGCGAGCGAGTCCCCTGTGAGGTCTCCCTGAAACCGCTCTACGACCCCGCCAACACCCGCCCCAAGTCCTAACCAGTTTCGCGAACGATTCTGCCTGGTATGAGGTCACATTTTGCTGCAAACAAAAGCAAGCGCGGTGCTTACAAACGCGAAGCAGCCGGTCCCGAAGGACCGGCTGTCTCGCGTTCCCGCTCGAGATTGCTCCCTGTCGAAGGACTAGAGAGTGCCGTGCTCCAGGGCGTCGAGTTCGCGCTCGATGGCGGCCAGTTCCTCCGGCGTACCCATCACCTTCGGCCCGGTGAACCACTTCTTGCCTGACAGAATCCAGTAGAGCCAGAAGACCACGGCCGCCCCGATAATGAGAGGCGCCGTGAAGTTGAAGTTGTTCTGCTTGAAGAAACCCGACTCGGTGCCGTCGGCGTTCAAAATCGCGTTGTCGTCGCCGAAGATCGGCCAGAACGGCCAGAACAAAGGCGCAAAGAACAGAACCGTGATGAAGACGATCCAGATGAGAGCTGTCCAACCGACCAGCTTGTGCTTTCCCTTCAGGTTCCATGGTCCGGTCTGGAAGTCTGGGTTCGTCAGTCGGAGGTAGATCGGAATCGCGTACGAGATATACAAGCCGATCACGCAGATACCGGTCATCGCGAAGAAGGCTGTCGAATAGCCGCCCTTTTGATACAGCGACAACGAGCCAACGATGGCCGACAGAACGACTCCGAGCCAAATCGAATTCGTTGGTGTCCGGGTCTTCGGGTTGATCTTGTGCCAGAGCTTGGACCCGGGCAGTGCGCCGTCGCGGCTGAAGGCGTAGATCATTCGGCTGTTCGCAGTCACGGACGCCATTCCGCAAAAGAACTGGGCGACAATACAGATGAACACCAGGAACTTGGCCGTTGCGTCACCGACCGCGGTCGACAGCAGCCGAGGAGCCGCGTTGACGAGAAAGGTGTCGCCACCGCCACCGAAGGCAATCCCGGCATACGCATCCGGATCCTTCGGCAGCACTTTGTTCATCGCCAGGTTGAGTAGGAACGCGGCGATCGCCGACACGTAGATCGCTCGAACAATCGCTTTTGGTGCCTCGGTCCGAGCACCGACGGTCTCTTCGCTGACGTGCGCCGATGCATCGAAACCAGTGATGGTGTATTGCGCAAGCAGCAGGCCCAGCGCGAACAGGTAGACCGTGATGAACGTGCCGCCGGTCCAACCGGTGAGTCCGGGCGGTGCTTCGTCGAACAGATGCCCGAGACCTCGCTGGCCGGGCTTGCTGCTGAACATCAGCAAGCAGAAGATGATCGCAACACCAACGACGTGCCACCACACGCTGACGTCACCGAGCAGTTTCACCAACTTCACGCCGAACGTGTTCAACAGACCATGGGCGATAAGCACGAGTGCATAGATGCCGAAGATCGTCAGCGCGGTGAGCCTGAACGAGTCATCGAACATCCGGATGAAGTAGCCAATGAAGATCGCGAGTGCGTAGTCGACACTGGCGATGACGCCGATCTGGCCGAGCAGGTTGAACCAACCCGTGAACCACGCCCAGCGGGGCCCGTTCTTGCGGGCGAGTTTTGCCGACCAGTAGTACAAACCGCCAGCGGTCGGGTACGCCGAGCAGATTTCACCCATCGCCATGCCGACGAGGAGGGCGAAGAACCCCACCACGATCCAACCGACCATGATGACCCGCGGTCCGCCGGTGACCATTCCCAGCCAGTACGTCGTCATTCCGCCGGCAAGAATCGAGATGATCGAGAAGCTGATTGCGAAGTTGCTGAAACCGCCGAGGCCGCGTTTCAGTTCCTGCGCATATCCCAGTGAGTGCAGGTCCTCCAGATCACTGTTGACAGTGTCGGTCATGGTCAGATTCCTCCAGTTTCGGCTGCGTCCCCAGCTGCCGATTCCGTAGGTTTAGCACGTCTGTGACCTGCGAGTTCGCCATTGCACGCAGCGTTCAACTGCCGGCAACATGCTCCACATACCAATCGACCAAGTACTCGGCATTCGGGCGACTCTCGATGACGTTTCGAGACGTCTCGTTGCGGAGTTCGTTGGTCGACGAGCCCCGAGCAATCAGGGTGTCGGCGCCGTCGGTTGCCCACCGGGTGATCATTGCCTCATTGACTTCGGGATGGAACTGAGTCGCGAAGGTCCGACCCAGCCGGTACGCCTGTGGGCACAGCGGCGAACGAGCAAGCTCCTCGGCGCCGGGTGGGACGGTAACGACGTCGGAGTGCCATTGCATCCACGGTCCGGCCGGGATGACCTCGGGTATGTCGCTGACAATGTCGTCGTACCAGCCAATCTCTGGCTCACGGGCCCGCTCGACGGTTCCGCCCAGTGCGGCCGCGATCGACTGGGCGCCGAAACAGATCCCGTAGATGGGTATCGACCGCTGATGCGTTTCGCGGATCAGCGCCAACTCGGCACCGACCTGATCTGCGACCTTGGGCCAATACACGGACCACTCCGAGCCAAGCAAGACGACCAGATCGATGCCGTCGAGCGGTGCCCATTCGCCAGGATGCTCGCGATGGTTCTCGACGAACGAGTACCCGTGATGCCGAAACCGCTCACCGACGAACCCGGCGTCGCAGTCATCGGAGTTGGCAAGAAGGAGAGCGCGCACGACTCAACCGTAGGCGACCGCTCGCCGAACAGGCAGAATGGAGCCGTGACCGCAAGCCCCATCATCGTGATCGTCGGCCGGGTCAGCCCTGATGCACAAAATGTGCGAGGCGAGGCGTTCGCGAGCGGTCAGCGCTATTCCAATGCGATCGAACGAGCCGGCGGGATTCCGCTGATGCTGCCACCGATTCCCACGTTGCTGGACCGCCGACTGCACGATCTGCTCCAGCGGGTCGACGGTGCCCTGTTCCACGGCGGCGGCGATGTCGATCCACGGCATTACGGCCAGGAGGCCACGGCCGAGCAGTTGTACGGCATCATTCCTGAACACGACGAAGTCGAACTGGGCCTGATGCGGGCCGCAATCGCACTTGACCTCCCAGTGCTCGGGCTGTGTCGCGGGATGCAGGTTCTCAACGTCGCGTGCGGCGGCACCCTTCATCAAGACATCGGCACCGAGGCCCATTGGATGAAGTTTCTCGCGGTCCACCTGGAGTCCGGCTCGCGGCTCGCGAAAGCATTCGGCTGCGACCATCCGCAGCAGTGCCACCACGTCCACCATCAAGCGATCGACCGGCTCGGTGACGGGCTGCGGGTCGTCGGCCGAAGCGACGACGGCATGCTGGAGGCAGTGGAACTGGAGTCGGCGACGTGGATCGTTGGTACCCAGTGGCACCCAGAGGACAACGCCGTCAATGATGTCGAGCAGCAGAACATCTTCGACGAATTCGTCCGCCAAGCAACTGTCCGCACCTGACGCCGGCGGCGCTGTTCACGGCGGAGCAGCCGGGACCGTCCGACAAATCACTCCCGTTCGGGAGCGATCAGTCGGACTGCTCGTCGGTCGTCAACTCTCAATCAACGCAGGCAACCGACTTTCGGTAACAACTTTGACGCATGGGGACGTCGGTGATACTTTTAAAGCAGGCTACGAAACCATGAAAAGGTTAGACATGATGCGTGTAAGTCGCCCGAGATACCCGTTGATGACGATTGCCGCCGTGTTAACGATCAGCGGATGCGGCGATGCCTACCGTGCCGACCGAGGTGCGCCTACCCCCGACACCTTCTCCAACGGGACCGCAGACGTACCTGCTCCGGAGCAAATGGAAGGCAACGACGTGGGGGCTCCAGTTGTTGCGTGGCCCAACGATCCCTCGCGCCTCAGCGCACTCGAAGTAGTGATCGGCATCCCCGACGGCGCTGATCCACTCCAGATCTACCTTTCGCGAGTCTCGCCTTTGACGACCACGTGCATGACTGAAGGGCACCTCGTCGACTACGTCCCAGGTGAATCCCTGAACGAAGGCGCGCATGTTCGAATGACAGGCCCCATTGAGTTCCGAGGACTCGCCGTCAAAGGTGGATGCGATCAGTGGGCTCACGATCAAGCCTTCCCCGGCAACTACTTTGGCTCCAAGTATCGCGAACTGAAAACTGAAGCGCAGAACCGAGACGAATACATCGAGGCGGTGGCAGGCTACGACCGTTGTTTCATCAAGGCAGGC
>JANOQU010000322.1:0-1628 GCA_031422355.1 Actinomycetes bacterium | reverse complement strand
GCGGCGACGACTTGCTGCTCCTGTACACCGGTGGCACCACTGGTATGCCTAAGGGGGTGATGTGGCGCCAGGACGACCTGTTCAACGTGCTCGGTGCAGGCGGCAGCCCCATCACCGGTGTCCCACCGGCCGTCGGTATCGAGGAAGTCATCGCCAGGATCGACCCGATCGCCGCATCGGGCCCGGTCGCGCTCGTCGCCTGCCCGCTCATGCACGGCACCGGCCAGTTCAGCGCGCTCAACGCAATGGCTTCAGGCGGGTGCATCGTGTCACTTGCGAATCGCAAGTTCGACGTCGCAGAACTGTTGAGCACGGTCGAACGGGTGAAGGTGACCGCGATTGTCATTGTCGGTCAAGCCTTCGCTGGTCCAATCCTGGATGAATTGACGGCCAACCCTGACCACTACGACGTGAGCACGGTCGGGCTGATCTCGTCGAGTGGCGTCATGTGGAGCCAGGAAAACAAGGCCGGGCTACTCGGCTTCATGCCAGGCGCGATCCTCTTCGACGGGCTTGGGTCGTCGGAAGCGGTCGGGCTTGGTGCATCGTTCAGTACGAAGGGCTCCGCTCAGCAGACTGCCAAATTCCAGCTCGGTCCGGCATGCGCCGTGTTCGACGACGACGGCCAACGCGTCGTGCCGGGATCCGGCGGCCAGGGAGTCGTCGCCATCAGTGGCTTCATTCCGCTCGGCTACTACAAGGACGAACTGAAGACCAAGCAAACATTTCGAACCTACGAAGGTCGTCGTTGGAGTGTGCCAGGCGACTACGCCGAGGTCAACGACGATGGCTCGTTGCACCTACTTGGGCGGGGTTCGGTGTGCATCAACACCGGCGGCGAGAAGGTCTTCCCGGAAGAGGTGGAAGAGGCACTCAAGACCCATCCGACTGTTGTCGACGCGGTCTGTGTCGGGCTGCCGAATGAGCGCTTCGGCCAGGTGATCTGTGCTGTCGTGGAAGCAGCGCCGGGCCGCCAGCCAGATCTCGTCACGTTGGTCGAGCACGTCCGCACGACATTGGCTGCGTACAAGGCCCCACGGTCGTTGGTGGTCGTCGATTCGATCATGAGGGCACCGAACGGCAAGGTGGACTACAAGCGGCTCACTGCCGTCGCCATCGAGCGGACGGCTGGAGGGACGGCCGAAGGGTCGGCGAGCGGGTCGGCCAGCGGGTCGGCGAGTCACTCGGCCGATCAGGATTCTCGATGAACGGGGCAGACCTGCGCCGCCGGCTTGGCGACGGCGACAGTGTCTTGATGCCCGGCGTGTGGGATGTGCTCTCGACGCTCGTGGCCGCGAAGGCCGGGTTCTCGACGGTCTTCGTCAGCGGATACTGCGTGAGTGCGACGCTGCTGGGCCAACCCGACATTGGCGTGCTGACTCAGACCGAGATGGCCGAAGTCGCCCGTCGGATCTGCTCAAGCGTGCCCGATCGGTCGGTCATCGTTGACGCTGACACCGGCTACGGGAACCCTCTGAACACTATTCGCACCGTCGAATTGTGGGAGCAAGCGGGTGCGGCGGGGATGTTCATCGAGGATCAGGTTTGGCCGAAGCGGTGTGGTCACATGCCGGGCAAGTCTGTCGTTCCAGTGCAGGACTGGCTTGCGAAGCTTCGTGCAGCGGTCG
>JANOQU010000321.1:0-2515 GCA_031422355.1 Actinomycetes bacterium | reverse complement strand
TGCACGGCGCGTGCCAATATATGGCCTCTGAGCTGGGTGCTTGCATGATCGATCCCTGTGGGGCACGATCGTGCAAGCGGCAGCAGGCGGCAGGCAGTAGGCGGCCAACAACTCAGCTCGCTTGAAGGCGGCGGGAACGGTCGATCGCGTTGACGATGTCGAGCACGACGTCGTCCATTCGGTCGAGGTCACTCCACCACAAATCGATGATGTCCCAACCGAGCAGTCGAAGGGCGCGCTTGCGAACGAGATCGGCTCGCTGCGCGGCGGGCGAACCATGCCACGCCCAGCTTTGACACTCCACCCCGACCTTGTCGTCAACCGCCGCCAGGTCGAGCTCGGCAATTCGCTTCCCTCGTTCGTCACGCACCGGCCATTCATCGACCATGTTGATGCCGTGTCCGGCCAGCAGCTGTTTCGCAAGCCGTTGAAACCAACTGCGCGGCAATGGTGTCCCGACACGTTCGTGCAGACCCCGCAACATCTCGCCACAATCCCAACGAACAAACACGGCCGTCAGCTCGGCGACGTCAGATCCGTTGCGCAATGCCGAATCCAGAGCCTTCAGCGCACACGAGTGCTTGTCACGTGCCAGCGCAACGAGCGTCGCTTCCACCGTCGTCGTACGAATTCCGGCGACTTCGGTGATGTCGGCTTCCGTCAGTCGGCGCGTCCACCTCACGGAAACGCCCGGAGCCGGCGTCAACCGGCGGCCGCTCGGCACGATCACGATGATCCGCTCGATGTCGGCGAAACCGTCCAAACTGTGCAGCCGTGCCGCTGCGGCACCGGTCAGAACGGCCCTGGTACCCGGCGCCAGGGTCGCTGCCATCGCAGTTCGGAACCAATCGCTCGGCGTCGCTGCGTCCGCCATGACTCCGGGCGAGAAGCGGATCCAGAGCCCCCGAGCGACCAAACCCTGCTGCTGTTTCAACGTGACGCCGAGCGCTCGCGCCTGCCCGTCGCGGATCAGGCCGTGTTGGATGAGCATCTGGGCAACGGCTCGCTCGATAGGTTCCATCACTCACTGAGTGCTTCGAGATCGGCAAAACGGAAACCACCGACCCCTCCCCTGAGGGCACGATCGTGCAAGCGACACCCCGGGCAAGCGGCAGCCGAGGCAAGCGGGCAACCCGGGCAAGCGGGCAACCGAGGCAAGCGGCAGCCGGCAGCCGAACTTTCAGCGCTTGCGGCCCTCAACGCAGATGCAATGGAGCAGGCCGTTGACATCGATGCCGGTTTTGTACAGGCGATCGATGAACTCCTGGCTCATGACACCGCTGTGGATCATGCACTTGACGATCTCACACAGACCGCCGCCGCTACCCCCGCTACCACCGCTGCCCGGTACATCAGGTGGACGATCGCCACCAACCCACACCCCGACGGTCGCAAGATGCTCCCGGCGGAAGTGTCGGCCGCGCAGCGTGTTGCCCTCGCCGATGAAGCGGTAGCGGTAGACACCCTGCTGGGCGGCAACGGTGGGCGCTTCGAAGATCCCGGGTTCGGTCTCGGCCAGGTTGATCACGGTGGTGGTCAGGTCCGGTCGGGTGACTTCGACCCGCACTGATGCCCGGTTGTCGATCGGGATCCCGTACTCGGTCAGCACGGCCCGCAAGGCAACGGCCGCGCCGGGCACGAAACTGGCCTGGGCGGCGGTCGCCCGCATCCGCAGGTTCGTGAACGAGTACGCCCCAACCGTGTATTTCACGCCAGGCAGGTTGCCGAGGGTCTCGGGGTTGATCCCGTACTCGCGCAGCCAGCTCCAACGCTTGTCCCACTTCTTCGGGTCCAGTGAAATCAGCGCATGCCACTGGCCTTCGCCCTCGCTCTTGCCGTTGACGAATGCCGGCAGAACAACCCGGTACTGGCTCGATCGTTGCGACTGCGAGAACTGGATTCCGCTCCCCGCCGCAACGCCGGGTGTGATCACCTGCCCGGCCGGAGTCTCGAGCGCGAAGTCGATCAGGCCCGGCAACGCCGGCAGCATCACGACATCGGCATCGATATCGGTCTCGGTCAGATCGATCGGCACCCGGTGCACCTGGCCCGGCAAAACCATCGAGTCCGGATCGGTGACGATGTCTGCGTTGACCACACCGGCCAGGATCTGAAGGTAGTACTTGGCCAGCCGGAACTGGTCGTCGACGTCGATCGTTCCGGTCACCACCATCGAGCCCCCGGTGCCATTCGCAAGCGTCATCAGCGCCTCGGCCTTGATCTCGTTCGGTCGACCCAACCCGATCGCGAACACACGCTGATCGATCACTCCAGCCGCGACTTCGTTGACCGTCAGGTGATCAGTGTCGAAGCCATCGGTCAGCACGATCATCGCCTTCTGGTCGAAGCCGACGACACCGTTCAGCATCGTGCGGGCCAGTTCGATCCCGTCGCCGATCGCTGTGAAACCATTCGAGTTCAGAGTGTGGTTGGCCACGGCCGTTCGCGCCATTCCACGGCCGACGCCGAAGTTGAGATCACCGACGGTTTGGATCGGCATCACGGTTGTTGCGTC
>JANOQU010000320.1:0-3434 GCA_031422355.1 Actinomycetes bacterium | reverse complement strand
CGCCCGGCGCGATCTCGAAGATCTTCTGATGGCGGCGAGTAGTACGGGGCAGCGGCGACGCCGGCCGGTGGCAGCATCGCTTGGCACTCCAGAATCGATGGATCGATGTCGAAGTACGTCCCCTGCATCTGAACGGTTGTGCGGTCCGTGATTTGTTGCAGCCACTCCCGCCACGCATCAGCACCGGCAATGGCCGTCGAGTCATCGAGGAACGCTTTGGTCTGCACGAGCGACGCGCCCGGCTGGATCAGTTCGATGGTCGTTCGAATTTGATCCTCCAAGTCATGGAGATCGTTCCACGCCCAGTCATAGGCGTCCTGCGGATCCAGTTCAGTGCCGAGCATCATCGCCGCCGCCCGTTTGTACACATCCGGGCCAACTGCATCGCGGGTGATCGCATGTGGCGCGATATCGGTGCTCAGCCACCTGCCGAGTTCTCCCATCGCTGCCCCGGCGGCTTCGGCGAGCGGAGCAATATCTGTCCGAAGACCAGCCAGCGACGCGAACCAGCCAGCCGAGCCTGGTTCCCCTGCCCATGTCGTGCACTGCTGGATCGTTGCCTCGACCTGACGGATCACCGGTGGCCGCGACGCATCGAGTGCTGCACTGATCCCTGAGCGGATGCTGGCGAGGGCTGCTGGTACTTTCGACAACCTCTCAACGACCACATCGATGTCGTCGTTCGTGGACTTGGGCATGTTGTCGAACGACGACCGCACGGCGGCCACGGGTCCGTTGATGACGCCGAGCCGGCCGATCATCTCGCCGCCGTCGTACTGAGCCAACAGGGCGTTGACCCGCTCGGCCAGCAGCGCAGCGGTCACCGGGTCGTCGTTACCAGGCAATGCAGCCAGCGACGACTTCGTCTGTCGAAGAAGGCTTGCCCGCGCATCGCATCCGATCGGGGAATAGTCGGTGAGGTCTCTCTCGCTACCGGCGATCGACATTCGCGATGCCTGACACGGTTCCAATTGGGCCATCTCGGCGAGGTATGCGTCGGCAAGGGATTGGACGGCAGATTCAGTCACCTGACGATTCTTGCACTCGATCAGCCGTCCGTTGCCGAGGATGCGCGGTTCCATCGGCGGGCTTCGTAACATGGGCGGGATGGAACAAGGATCTGTGGCCCAGCGGACCGGCGGCACCGTCGAGCCTGAATCCGCAGAAGCCGAAGCCGCAGAACCTGAAACCGTGTCGCGTTGTCCGGTCGCTCACGTCCCTGTGGCGCCTCCGGCTGGCGTCTGTCCGTTCCCTCATGGTGCTGCGTCAGATGGCGTGCAGCGATCCCGCGCCGACATGGTGGTTCGCAAGCTTCTTCGAATCCGCGAGCGCCCAGCCGGAGCAACCTCGAAGGCGGCCTATGCCGCCTTCCAGCGTTCGATGCTGATCTCGGCGATTCGCTGCACCCTGACATACGTCGTGTTCCCGTTCGTCGTTCCCGCCGTTGGCATTGCGGCCGGCGTCGGACCCTTCATCGGGATCTCGATCGGCCTCGTTGCAATGGTCTGCGACGTGTTCACGATCCGCCGCTTCTTCGCGATCGACCACAAGTGGCGATGGCACTTCTCGTTCGTTGCCCTCAGCGTGATCTGCCTGCTCGCGGTCTTGTTGGTCGAAGACGTCGTTCATCTCGTCGGCTGAATGTGCGGGCGTCACACCAATGGAGGTTGCGATGAGCAACGAAATCAGGGTTGTGCTGGATGAATTTTCATTCCTCGAATGTCCACGCTGGCATGAGGGCCGGATCTGGGTGTCGGACTTCTACACCCATCAGGTCGTGTCGGCCAACGCCGATGGCACGGACGTGCGAGTTGAGGCAGAGGTTCCGAATCAACCGTCGGGCCTTGGGTGGCTGCCAGATGGTCGTCTGCTCGTCGTGTCGATGCGCGACCGAACGTTGCACGTTCGGAACCCGTCGGGCGACCTGGTCGTTCACGCCGACCTCAGCCCGTACGTCACGGGCTACATCAACGACATGGTGGTCGACAGCAACGGCCGTGCCTATATCGGCAGCTTCGGGTTCGATCTGATGGGCGGTGCACCGTTTGCGCCTGGGCATCTGGTCCGAGTCGACCCTGACGGTTCCGTCCATGTCGTTGCCGACGAGATGTCCTTTCCGAACGGATCCGTCATCACAGACGACGGCTTGTTGATCGTTGCAGAGACCATGGGGAACCGGCTCTCGGCGTTCGATATCGGTGTCGACGGCTCGTTGAGCGGCCGGCGGAACTGGGCAACCTTCGGCGATCCGCCGACGGCGACGGATCTGGGCGAGGTGTTCGGCCAGCTGATCGTCGGGCCCGATGGCATCGGTCTCGATGCACAGGGTGCGATCTGGGTTGCCGATGCATTGCGCGGCCGTGTGATTCGTGTCGTCGAGGGCGGCGAGATCGTCGAGGAGATTCAGACCGACTCTGGCGTATTCGCATGCATGCTCGGCGGTGAAGAGGGCACGACTCTGTTCATCTGTAGTGCGCCCGACTTCGACGAGCACGCTCGCAGCGCGGCGCGCGAAGCACGACTGTTGGCGGTCGAGGTCGAGGTTCCCCACGGCGGACGACCATGAGCAATGCCTACTCGTCGTATTCGTGCTCCGGAGCCGGATACGCACCCGAGTCCACGTCGTTGCGATACGCAATGGCGGCATCGTGCAGGATCTGGTTGATGTCGGCGTAGCGCTTGACAAACTTCGGGACGCGGCCGGTCGTGAAGCCCGCCCAGTCGCTCCACACCATCAGTTGCCCGTCACAATGGGGGCCGGCCCCAACGCTGATCGTCGGAATCGTCAACTCCTTGGTCACCTGCGCAGCGACTGCGGACGGCACCATTTCCAGCACCACGGCAAAGGCGCCGGCTTCTTCGACTGCATGGGCATCTTCGATGAGTTGGGCAGCACCATCACCGCGACCTTGGATCACGTGGCCGCCGAGGCCGTGCTCGCTCTGCGGGGTGAATCCAATGTGGCCCATCAGCGGGATACCGGCCCGAACGATGCGTTTGATCTGCTCTGCGCTGCGGACGCCGCCTTCCAGTTTGACGGCGTGGGCACCCGTCTCTTTCATGAACCGGATCGCGGTGTGCAGGGCTTCCTTCGGGCCGTTCTCGTAGGAACCGAACGGCATGTCGCCGATGACCAGGGCTCTTTTCGCGCCCCGCACCACGGCTCGACAGAGCGGAATCAACTCTTCCATCGTGACGGGCAGTGTGGTGTCATAGCCGAACACCGTGTTACCAGCGGAATCCCCGACGAGCAGGAAGTCGATCCCGGCTTCGTCGAAGATGGTGGCCGACAGGAAGTCGTAGCTCGTCAAGCCAGTGATCTTGATGCCCTGTTCCTTGGCCCGGGCGAAGTGTCTGATCCGTACCCGCTTCAACCCGTCGGTGCCGTCGGATGTGCCACGTGTCAGTGCTTGTTCCCCAGTCACGTCGTCACC
>JANOQU010000319.1:0-13535 GCA_031422355.1 Actinomycetes bacterium | reverse complement strand
GATGCTGGCACGCGCCCAAGGCTGCAATGCGGAGACCGTGTCGACGGTCGCCGAGCTCGAGGCGGCGATGGTCCGGGCAAGGGCCTCAGACCGCACGTACGTGATCGCGTTGCAGACACATCGCTATCAATGGACCGAAGGTGGCACCTACTGGGAGGTCGGTGTGCCAGAGGTTTCCAACCGTTCCGATGTCATGGCCGCACACGATGAGATCGTCAGCGGAAAATCCAACCAGCGCCGAGCATGATCGTCCACCGTGTGACGGCTCCCTCGTCGAACCGAACTACATCAGGAGCACAATCGTGACCATCAGATTCGCAGTTCTCGGTTGCGGCCGCATCGGCAAGATGCACGCCGAAATGCTGGCGAGGAGCGTGAGCGGAACAACGGTCAGCGTCGTCTACGACGTGGCTGATGTTGCGGCGCAGGCGTTGGCTGGCAACGTCGGTGCACGTGTCGCAGCCTCGGTCGCCGACGCGGTGAGCGCCGACGACGTGGACGCAGTGGTGATCTGCACCAGTACCTCCAACCACGTTGAGGCGATCATCGCAGTTGCGCAGGCGGGCAAACCAATCTTCTGTGAGAAGCCGATCTCGCACGATCTTGCTGAGGTCGACCGTGCTCTGGCTGCCGTGAAATCCGCGGGGGTGAAGCTGCAGATCGGATTCAACCGCCGCTACGACCCGAGTCACAAGTCGGTCGCCGACGCCGTGAAGCGCGGAGCGGTCGGCGACGTCCATTTCTGCAAAATCACGAGCCGGGACCCCGGCCCGCCACCGATCGAGTACATCGCAACCTCCGGCGGCCTCTTCAAGGACATGAGCGTCCATGACTTCGACATGGCCCGTTACGTCACCGGTAGCGAGGTCGTCGAAGTGTTCGCAAGGGGTGCGGTGCGTGTCGACCCCTTGATCGGCGAGGCCGGCGACATCGACACCGCAGTGATCGTGTTGATCCACGAGAGCGGCGCGATCACCACCATCGACAACAGTCGCAAGGCCACCTATGGGTACGACCAGCGTGTCGAGGCATTCGGATCGCTCGGCATGGTCTCGTCGGACAACACTCACGAGTTCAACGGGCTCTTTGCGACCGACGCCGGGTTTCAGCGGCCACCGCTGCAGAACTTCTTTCTCGAGCGCTATGCGCGCAGTTACTTGGATCAATGGGCGGCGTTCGTCGACATGATCAGCAACGACGGTCCGTGCCCGGTGTCGGGTGCCGATGGACGCGCCTCGCTGGTCATTGCGACCGCAGCGTTGCAATCGACGCAACAGAACCGCCCGGTCACCGTCGCCGAAATCGGTAGAGCCAGCGGCGCGAAAGGCGAATCATGACTCAACCGTTGTCTCACTCTGGTTTTCCAATGCGTCATGCCCAACCAGTCGGTCCAATGCGCGAGGTCGACACGGGCCATCACCGCACCCGCGCCTCGCAAGGTTCGGTCCGGATCGACGTCACCCCGGCGAACGCAGGTTGGGACTTTCTCAGCTTCGCTGTCATCGAACTGCAGCCGGGCGAGTCACACAACGCCAGGCTCGACGACCAGGAAACCGCGATCGTTCCGTTGTCCGGTGCCGGCATCGTGACCGCCGACGACGAGACCTTCGACTTGAGCAGAACAAGTGTGTTCGAGCAAATGCCTCACATCGTGTACGCGCCCCCGAAAACCGCCATCACGGTGACCGTTGCCGAAGATGCGATCGGTCCGTTCGAGTTCGCGATCGGGTCGGCGCCGGCCGAGGGAAAATATCCGATCCGCTTGATCGAGCCAGCGCAGATGAAGCAAGAGTTGCGTGGCGGGGGACAGGCGTACCGGCACGTGAACCATGTGCTCGCTCCGCCGATCGACGCCGAGCGGCTGATCCTGTACGAGGTCTATGTGCCGCGCGGGACGTGGTCTGGTTGGGCGCCGCACTGTCACGACGGGCGCGACGGTTCCCCGTATCTGGAAGAGGTGTACTACTTCCGTCTCGATCCCGGTAACGGATTCGTCATGCAACGCAACTGGCGTGATGACGAGAACTTCGACGAGATGTTCGCGGCGCGCGACGGCGAAGCCGTGCTCGTGACAAAGGGCTACCACTCATCGGTCGCCTGCCCGACGTCGCACATGATGTTCCTGAACTACTTGGCCGGCGAGCTCTACGACACGGAGCGCAGAACCCCGCCGTGCTTCGACGAGGCGTTCACGTGGATCCACGACGATTGGGATCACAATGCTTGGGAACTGCCGGTCGTGCGGGTACCCGAATGATCGCGGACCTTGCCGACAAGAGCGGCCGATTCTCGATCCTGGCGGTGGACCACCGGGATTCGCTGCGTCAGTTCTTGCGACCCCACGACCCGGACTCACTCACAACCGAAGAAATTACTGCACTGAAGATCGAACTCGTCGTGGGCGTCGCAGATCTGGCCACCGGCGTGATGCTCGAACCGGAGTACTCCATTCCGCAGGTGACCGACGCTGGAGCGTTGCCCGAAGGTGTCGGCTTCCTTGCCGCCCTGGAGTCGCAGGGTTACCTCGACGAACCAGACAGGTCGCCGACGACAATTCTCGACGGCTGGTCGATCCAACAGGCGAAAGCGTCGGGTGCAGCCGCTGCCAAATTGTTGCTGCCGTACCGACCCGACGGTCGCCTTGCCGCCGAACAAGAACGGGTTGGTCGCGACGTCGTGGCAGGCTGCCATGCGGTCGGCTTCGCCATTGCACTCGAGCCGCTGTTCTATGGCCTCGGACCCAACGATGACCGTGCTGCGATCGTCGTCGAGACGGCTCGCCGCTTCGCCGCCATGGGGCCTGATCTGTTGAAGCTGCCGTACCCGGGAACGGTCGCGGCGTGCGAAGAAATCACCGACATCGCAACGATGCCCTGGGCGATGCTCTCCGGCGGGGGTTCCTTCGACGACTTCGTCGATCAATTCACCATCGCCGCTGGCGCTGGCTGCTCCGGCTTCATGGTCGGGCGCGCACTGTGGGGTGAAGCGGTCAAGGCGTCGGCAGCTGATCGGCCTTCGATCATCACCGACATCGTGCGTCCCCGCTTCGCACGCCTGGTCGCCGTCAACGCATCAGTGAGATGACAGGCGGGTTGCCAGTTCGTCCGCGGGCCAACGCTCGCTCAGGGCGCGGAGAGTGATGTCGATCGGGGATTGATCGGAGCTTTCGCCTTCTGGAAGATTCCGGTCGAGGTCGCCGGGGAATGGGTACCCCTCGGCACTGGCGGCGAGCACCCGACGCACGGCTTCTTCGCTCATATCGGCGTCCAACAGCACCGGGTACAGCTTGAGCACCATCGCAGTTCGGTCGACGGACTCCATGGCCCGTCCGAGCGCGGACGAGATCTGCAACAGGTTGGCCATTCGTCGGACGTCGCTCGTTCGATTCGTACCAGCGGCGTGGAACAGCGCGGGATTGAAGAACACGGCGTCGCCGGCTGACAGTTCCAGTTGCACGTGGTGGTCGGCGAAGTACTGCTTGAACTCGGGACGTCGCCACGCGACGTATCCAGGTGCGTACTTCTGGGAGTGCGGGAGGTACATCGTCGGCCCGGTCTCGACGGGCATGTCACAGTGAGCGACAGCGCCTTGCAGAGTGAGCAACGGTGAGAGGAGGTGCACATGGGCGGGGTACTCGGCCGCGCGATCGTCGGGCATGAAGCCGAGGTGATAATCGCGATGCGGCTGCTGTTGGACGCAGCCAGGATTGACGACGTTGACTTGCGACGTGACTTGGTAGCCCGGGCCGAGCCAGGCATGGCAAACCAGAGCGAGCACTTCGTTGTCGTAGTACCGAACAAAAAGCTCGGGCTCTCGCATCGCGAACTTCTCCAGCGCGTTCCACACTCGATCGTTCTCGCCGGGTCGGGCGAAATGATCGCCGCCCCCGACACCACGCTCTCGTTCATCGACGATGATCGTGCGGAAGACGTCCGAGACGGCTTCGACGACATCGCGGTCGAACGCGTCGCGGAAGACGACAATCCCCGGACCAACGAGCAGCGCGTCAGCCAGTTCGGCCATCGCCGACAGGCGCCCCTCACGCGATGCGATGTGGTCGCGGAGCGACCCGCTGTCGTACACGACAGTGTCCTGCTCGACCGCCCTCGCATTCGGATAGTCGTCGATCGATGCCCCCTGCGCACACAGGGTGATGAGGTCCTCGAGGTTGCACTTCGCAGAGTCGAACCAGTGGTCGCGCACGTCCAAAATCTAGCTGTGCTGGCGCACTAGATTTCAGCCGTGAGCATCACGATCATCAATGGCGGTACCCAAGGGCTCGGCGAGGCTGTGGCCCGCAAGCTCGTACAACAAGGAGCGACCGGCCTCGCCCTGGGCGGCCGTTCAGTCGAACGAGGGCACGCTCTCGCGGCTGAGCTCACCGAGCTCGGCACCCCGACGATCTTCGTGCTCTCGGACATGACTGACCCTGGCGCCCCCGGGCACCTCGTCGACGCGTGCGTCGACCGATTCGGGGCCCCGCATGGCGTCGTCAACGTGGCGGCTGCGACCAGTCGCGGCACCCTGTTCACCGATACGCCAGAACACTTCGATAAGCATTTCACGGTCAACGTGAAGGCGCCGTACTTCCTCATCCAAGCTGCTGCGACGGCGATGCTGCGCGCCGGCGTGGCAGGCTCGATCGTCAACGTCGGTTCGACGTCTGCATATGGTGGCGCGACGAAGCTGACCTCCTATTCGATGTCCAAAGGTGCGCTTGCGATCATGACGAAGAACCTCGCCTTCGGTTTGATGCAGCACGGCATCCGTGTCAATCAGGTCAACCCTGGTTGGATGGACACCGAGTCGGAGCACCACGTGCAGGTCGAACTCGACGGCGCTCCCGACGACTGGTTGCAAATCGCCGAGGCGAGTAGCCCTCAGGGCCGACTCGTCAAACCGTGGGAAGTCGCAAATGCAATCGCGTTCTGCCTCTCGGACGAGTCAGGGATGATGACGGGCAATTGCATCGACATCGATCGCGCGGTGGTCGGCGCGGGTGATGTCTGCGTGCCCACGGCGGCTGACGCGATCTGGACCACATGAGCAAGACCGTCTACGCCCGCTCACCTGACGTGGTGTGGCGCCTTGGCCCGGACCGAGTGCTCGTTCGTCGCGTTGGTGCGTCTGATGGTCAAGGTCAGGACCTCGCCGGTGCAGCGGCGCTCATCTGGATCTCGCTGGATGAACCGGGAACGACGTCGGATGTCATCGAGCGAATCATCGGCGCCGGACTCGGGGCCGAAGCGAACGAAACGAACGACACGATCCGACTCCTGCTCGATGAGCAACTGATTGTCGTGAAACCGATCGACCACTGAGCGGCACTCAGTGGCACTTAGACGCTGACTGCTCGGGGACCTTCGTCGAGCAGAGCGAGCAACTCGACGATGGCATCGGCGGCCTCACCCCGCGCTCCTGCCACGGCACGAGCCGATCGGGCAAGGGCGAGTGCGGCGTCGAGCGCCTCGTCGGGCCGCGACCGTGCGCACACGGTGTTGGCGAGCAGACCCAGCACTGCCTCGGCGCCCGTGATCTGCGCCCATGACGGTGTGGATGCCGCCGTGTGGACGACGAACGCGACCAGTCCGACGGTGACCGGCCCGGATTCGGTGACAAGGTCGAGTCGATCGACTCCGCCCCCCGGTCGACGAACTCGTACCGGTCGTCGCCAGCCCGCCACCAATCCCGTGGTTGGGTCGACCAAGGCGTACTCGTCGGTGAGGATCTCCGCACCCGCTGCTGCCGCAGCGACGCAGAGCGTGCTCTTTCCGACGCCCGAAGAGCCGGGTACCAACAGTGCCTTCGGTCCGCGAACGACCAGCGCAGCATGCACGGCGACAAGCCCGGCGAGCCGTTCCGATGCGAACAAGGCCAACTCGGACTCGACCCGGTCCCAACCCCGCCGCACGCCACCGATGTCTTCGGCGAGGCCGACGGTCACTCGGTGGGCGACCGGACCCGCTGGTCGATCGCTCCTCACCAGCCCAACCGGTGGCCAGCGTTCAGTCAGCGCGTCGGCGACACTTGGATGCACAGCGACCTCGATGACCGCCCCATCGTCGGCCACGCCCCAGCATTGGACGAGATCGGCCGCCGGTTTGTCGGTGGCTCCAATGGTGACGGTCCTCGTCGGCTCGGCCCGAAAAGGTGCGGCAGAGTCCACCTCTCGATCGTATAGGGCTCAATGCTCTGGCTGTTCTGACTCGGTCCCGAGGTACCAGGGGTTCCAACGCTAGGATCTGCCCGCTGGTCGGCCAAGATCCGCCGTTGGTCCGCCTAGCTGCAGGAGAAAAATGAAGCTCGCATTGCGCAGGGAGATTCGCGTCGAGATGCTTGATGGCGCGTCCATCGTGCTGGACCGATCCGGCAGCGTCGTGCATCACGTCTCGGGTGACGCCGCCGAGGCTCTCGCTCTGGTTTGTCAGGGTATCGATGACGCATCTGTACCGGTTCACCTCGCGGCAGCAGTTGCGATGTTGGTCGACGCTGGCGTGGTCGTGGCTCCCGACTGGTCGCGACGCAAGTTTCTCAGGGCCGCCGGTGCCAGCGTGGCCGGTGCGACACTCATTACTGTCGCGCTCGCCTCTCCTGCGGCTGCGGCGAGCGGAACCGCAACCGTTGCAGTCGTCAAGTCGCTCAATGGCAACAACGATCCCGACCCCCCGCTCGGCACCCTCTGTTTGGTCGGTGGCGTCGGCAACTCGGGACGTGGCACTTCTGTCTTCGTGCGGACGGAAACCCCCGCGATGATCAGCGTGACGATCACGCTCTCCACGGGTACGTCGGCGGTTGGGCGCGCCGTGTACATCCTCCAATCCACGTCGTCGAGCACGTGCGCTCAGGTAGCGCCCTTTGTTCAGGCCGGAACGTGGTCAGCAATCAATCCGCTTGGTCCGCAGACCTTCAGCGCCGCGATCGCGCCCGGGGCCACTCGGTTTGTCATCGCGTTGCAGCTCTCGGGTGGCGGCGGGGTCGACGGCTGGTCCTCGCCCCCAGTGACCCTGCCCTAGCCTCGCCGCGGCCGCAGCACGTTCGCTCCTGATCGCAGGTGTTGGGACCAGGTTCGGCCGCGAAACCGTCGACTGGCCGCCGATGGGAACGCGAGGCCAGCGAGAAATCTGACCCTGTCAGCGGCACCGAGTGCGGCCAAGGTGCCACGACCTTCCGAACCCCAGCCTCCGGCCTCTTCATTCTGGTAGCTGGCGATCGCTCGCCGCTGGATCTGATCAGGCGCACGTCCCGTGGCCCATTTGGCGAACTCATGGCCCGTGTTCAGATCCAGGTCGGCCCAGGTCGTTCTCACGGCCTCGGCCACCACCTGGTCGACACCGTCACGCTGTGCTGAAGCGACCACGGTCTGCCAATCGGTTCGACTGATCAGAACGAGTTGAGCGACATCCCGACGCACCCGCAGGCCTGAACCACCGCCGAGAACTGCGTGACAACAGGCGTGCAGCAGGCGACCTTCACCGTCGAGACCTCGGGCTTCGACCCCGCCGAGACCGAACGGTTCGCTCGACGTCGACCACAGCCGGTCGTGATCGATCACCTCACCGAAATAGCCGCCGGTGATTGTGAGATGCAAGTCCAGTTCGCCGCCCGACGGGGCGTAGAGAACCACCGCCTTCGCGAAACGCTGCTCCCACCAACTACGCACCGGCGGCCTGGAGCGGCTGAAGCCGGCCTCCGACAGTGCCCTGAGCGCGACGGAGTAGTCGCGCCGCTTGATCAACAAGTCGGCGTCACCGAAGACCCGTTCGGCGGGGTTGTCATGGTCCAGATGGGCAATGGCGACCCCCTTCAGCACGCGGGTCTCGACCCTGGCCCGCCTCAAAGCCGACAGCGCGAGCACGGCTGTCTCTTCCGACAGCAGGCATGTGCGTAACGCAGCAAGGGCCGCCTCTCGGGCCTGGTCGATCATCAACTCGGTGCCGGTGACAGCGCCGTCGGTGATTGCGGTCCACAACAGGCCCTGCACCGTGTGTAGGCAGGCGAGTGAGATCACCTCTGCAGTCAGTTCCAGTGGACCCTGCGCAGAGTCTCCCCGCTCGGAATCAGCCAGACCATGGGCGACGCACGTTCGCAGCACATTGAGCGGATCGTTCACTCGGCTTGCTCGAAGGTCCGGGTGAGGTGGCTCCACGACCCGTAGTTTGACACCACAACCTCGCTTGTCGTGAAGTGGTGTTACATGTAACATGGAGCGATGGCAGCCCGAGCACAACGATCTTCCTCGGCGGTCCGGGTGCGGGCACATCGCGAACGACTTCGTGCCCAGGGGCTACGCCCGATTCAGATCTGGGTGCCTGATGTTCGCGCAGACGAGTTCGTTGATCAGGCCCATGCCCAGTCGAGTTTGGTCGCAACGAGCGACCACTCGAACGACGACCAAGCGTTCGTCGATGCCCTCAGTACCGACTCGTGAGGCGTGGCGAAATCTGGACTGCCTCGGCTGGCAGCGGATACGTCGGCAAGCCGCGTCCGGTTGTGATCGTTCAAGACGACCGGTTCGACGGGACTGCATCGGTGACGGTGTGCGCGTTCACGACCGATCCCATCGACGCCCCGTTGTTCCGACTCGCTATCGACGCCGATGACGTCAGCGGCATTCGAGAGCAGAGCCGAGTGATGATCGACAAGATCTCCACCGTCCCCCGTTCGAAGTTGGGGGAACGAATCGGACGATTACGCGACGAAGATATCGTCCGACTCGATCGAGCGATCTTCGTGTTTCTCGGCCTCGCCGGGAGCTGAGCGTCAGCTGTTGCTCGTGTCATCCGTTGTTCGAACGGCGTACCAAGCGTCGGTGATGGCTGCTACAGATCGATCGACATCTGCCTGAGTTGTGGTCCAGTTCGATACCGAGATTCGCATCAGGCGTTGTTCGTGCCATGTCGTCGCGCCAAGCCAACACTCGCCTGATGCCTGCACCTGGGCGACAACTCGATCTGTCTGGTCGGCGTCGCCGAAGCGAACGAGCACTTGATTGAGCACGACGTCGTTGACCACCTGGACGCCATCGAGCGCCGCGAGTTGAGCCGCGAATCGCCGCGCGTGTGCGCAGCATCGTTCGACGAGATCTGCGACACCATCCCGACCAAGTTCGCGCAGTGCCGCCAGGGTCGCGAAACCTCGAGCACGACGGGACGACTCCATCACGAAGTCTCCCGGAGACCTCAGTCCACCATCACCCTGACCGGTGAGATAGGCCGCACGGTGGACCATGGCCCGAGTGTGGGCGTCAGGGTGAGCGCAGAAAACGTAACCCGAGTCGTGGGGAACGTTGAGCCACTTGTGGCCGTCGATCGCCCATGAATCCGCAGCTTCGATACCGTCGGTGAGGTGCCGAGTCGCTGGGTTGGCTGATGCCCAGAGCCCGAATGCCCCGTCGACGTGTGCCCATGCCCCGTGATCGTGTGCGACGGCTACTGCGGCGGCGAGATCATCGCAGGCGCCGGTGTTCACGTTTCCAGTCTGGACGCACACGATCGTCGGACCGGGAGGCGACGAGGCGAGGACACGTTCGAGGTCGGCAATCTGGATCGCGCCCTGATCGTTGGTTGTGACTTGCTCGACGCTTGCCACGCCCAAGCCCAGGAACCGCAGGGCGCGGTCGATGGTCACGTGGCGTTCGCTGCTGGCAACGATTCGAATCCTGGGGCTCCCTGACAATCCCAACTCCTCGACGTCCCAGCCCACTTTGGCGAGCGCATGGTGTCGAGCCGCGGCCAGAGCGACCGTGTTCGCGACTTGTCCGCCCGGCACGAAACCGAACGTTGCGCTCAGGGGGATGCCAAGCAGCTCTTTCAGCCAGCCGCCGGCGGCCTCCTCGACGATGGCTGCTGCTGGAGAGGTGTAGGAGTTGAATGCGTTCTGGTCCCATGCGACGGCGAGCATGTCGATGGCGGTCGCGGCGTGTGTGGCCCCACCGATCACAAACCCGAAGTAGCGCGGGCCGACGGTTGCGACGAGTCCCGGTTCGATCAGATCCGCCAGCCAGGTGACGACAGCAGCGGCGTCAGTCGGATCGTCTTGTAGTTGGCCAAGCCCGACGCGCAGGAGATCGAGATCTGCCTGTGCGGGAAACACCCGCCGCTCGGGCGCCGAGCGGCGGAAATCCGTCGACCGTCGAGCTACCTGCAGCATCAGATCGCTGAAAGCTTCCACGCTGCGGGACGTTAACAGCCCTCAGAGTTGCTCAGTTCTTGTGATGCTGAAGCACCCGGATTGCTGGGGCAGCCGTCTGGACGGGGCTGGCGATGGCACGAATGCGCACCGCGTGCGGATCTGAGACGCATCCGGTCCCAAATCCCCGCGGTGCTCTTGTGAGCCACGTCGAGTGACCAGCGTCCGTTCCACCACCGCTCAGCGCGATGTGTGTTCTGCGAAAGAGTTGCCGTGCGTGTGAAGCCGTCCACCATGCTGCGACACCGACCGCAAGGGTCAGTGCAAAGGCAGCTTCGCGCTTGAGGACGGCGTCGAGCGGTGGCCAGACCTGCCAGTGGACCAGGAAGATCCACATGCTGGCCGATGCCAAGGCGCTGATCGGGCGGTGCAGTACTCGGGGGAGGGGAAGCGATGGAATCCAGACGAGCATTACGAGTCCAAGAATGATGAAGGTTTCTCGTTGGCCCCTCCCGAAAAAGTTGGGCACGATTGCGATGGCCAGAGAGGAAATGAGCAGCCGTTGCCAAGTGCGGCTTGCGCGTTGGATGGACCACCCGAGCACGAAGAACCAAGCCACGGTGTGCGTGCGGAAAAGATAGTTGTAGTGATCGCCGAGGTCCCACCACCGAAACCGAAACATAAGCAACGGAACCAGCATCGCGAGCGTAAACAGGAACGGGATGCGTCGTTCGAGTCGTCGCACGGCTGGTACTGCCATCAACAAGCTCGCAAGAACCAGCGTTTGGACGAAGACCTCGAAGAACCAGTATTGCCATCGGCCATCACGCCTCCAGGCCGAACCGGTGTAGTTGTTCATCAATGTCAAAGCGCCGAGGCTGTACCCGCCGGCGATGAGCATGTTGATGCCGATCCACATCGAGGTCGGTAGCGCGACGCGAGCGGCGGTGCGGAGCCCGCTGCGCAGCCGAGCGCGACCGGTGTCGTGCGCAAGCTGGAACCTGGCGAAGTTGTAGCCCACGACCGCGAGCAACAGGTGTGCGCCACCGGGGAACCGATAGAGGCCCATGTGGGTGGATACCACGGCGCAGATCGAGAAGGCTCGTAGCAACACAGTGGTGTCGAGACGCGGGAACGAGCGACTGGTAGCCGTTGACGTCGAACGATCGAGTTCGGAGATCGGCAGAACGTGCCAGTCGTCGGGGAGTCGGCCAAGTAGTTCCTCGAGCCGCATCCCGCACTCGATGTAGCTGAGCGAATCGCCCCCCAACGACACGAACGTGTCGTTGGCGCGCACTTCCTCACGACCAAGGATCTGAGCGAACAGGGCGGCGACCCCCACCGTTTGGTCCACCGCTTGGTCCACCGGTCGCCGTTCCCGGTCGGTCGTGAGCGCTGTCTCGAGCAGTGCTGCGCCGTCGATCTTGCCGCTGGGCGTGCGTGGCAGTTCTGCGACGGGCAGGACATGTAGGCAACGCTCGGGCAGCCCGGTGATCCTGACGATCGCGATCAGGACTTTGTGCATGGCGTTATCGAGGCAATCCTGATCGATGGCAGGCACCACGACGCCGACGACCAACTGTGTGTCGTCACCTGCGACCGCCAGTTCGCCATGGCCGGCCAACTGACGCTCGAGGTGGTCCAGATCGACGCGCAGACCAAACGGCTTGACGAACCGCGACGCTCGGCCGACGATCTCGTAGACACCACCAGGGAGCAGGCGGCCGAGGTCACCAGTGCGTAGCTCTTCAAGCCCGGGACCCTTCGCGAGATCTGCGTGTTGCTCGGCGTAACCCATCATCACATTCGGACCGCGATAGACGATCTCGCCGACGTCGGGTTCGACCGCTGCGGGGTGAGGTCGCAACTCGATCGATCCGCCGGGCACGGGCGTCCCAACAGCAGACGGGCAGATGGTGGCAAGTTCGGGGGGAAGGTACGCCATGCGCGCCGTTGCCTCGGTCTGGCCGTACATCACGAACAGTTCCGCACCCCGGCGACCCAGTCGCTCGGCCCACTGATGCACGCGGCCCGGATCCATTCGTCCTCCGGCCTGGGTCATCAGCCGAAGACGTGGCAGATCGATCTCGTGGAATCTCGACTGCTCCAAGAGTTCGAACGTGTGCGGCACGCCAGCAAGATTGGTGACGCCATGGCGCTTCATGGCGTCTCGAAAACACGGGTCGACCACAGATGCGTTCGTGAGCACTATCGACGCTCCCGCCGTGAGGTGGGAGTGCAACACAGACAAGCCGTAGCAGTAATGCAGCGGCAGCGAGGTGATGCCACGATCATGCGGCGTGAGCGAGAGGTAGTCGGCGATGGCCTCCGCGTTGGCTGTGAGGTTTGTGTGCGACAGACGCACCAGCTTTGGCGAGCCGGTCGACCCAGACGTGCTCATCAACAGCGCCAAGTCCTCATGCAGCCGGGGCGTTGGCCAAACGTTGCGCACCACATGGGTCCCGCGATCATCGAACGTTGCGACGGCCGCGGGCCTCCACGCATGAATCGATTCGTCGATGTGCCTGGCCGTCAAGATCGGCACGTGACCTGCCTCGAGCAACGACAGGTACGCCACCACGAACTCCAAACTTGAGTCCCCACCCAAAGCCACGAGCGAGCGATGCGGCAGCTCCCACGATGCGGCCTTGCATTCGATCAGCTGTGACAGCTCGCAATAGGAGATCACACTGTTGCCAGCGATGATCGCTGGTCGATCGGGTGATGTGCGCGCAAACCAATGCACCCGCGAGACGATCGAATCGATCAGAGGGAGTTCGGCGCGCACCGCAGAATGTTAGGTGTGCTTAGCAGTATCTGCAAGTGCTAGATAACCTGTGACGTGGTGGGACGGTGAACCGAACTGGAACCTACTTCTCGAGCCATGCGCGCACCGCGAGCACGCGACGATGGTCGTCGGGTTCGGGAGGAAGGTCGAGCTTGGTCAGAATGGAGGCGATGTGACTCTCGATCGTCTTGTCGGTGAGTGCCAGCCGGACTGCGATTGCCCGGTTCGACCTCCCCTCGGCCATCGCAGCGAGCACGTCGCATTCGCGGGCCGTCAGCGCATCAATCCGGTCGCGCGTGCTGCGCCGTCCCAAGAACTGGGCAACGACATCCGGGTCGAGCACGGTGCCACCGGCGGCGATGGTCATGATCGCATCGGTCAGCACTGTGATGTCGAGGATGTGGTCCTTCAACAGGTAGCCGAATCGTGCCGGATGGGCGCGCGCCAGATCGAGCGCATGGCGAGCCTCGATGCTCTGTGAGAGCAACAGAAGCCCGAGGTCGGGCCACCGCTGCCTGGCCGTCGTTGCGGCGAGGGAGCCCTCGTGGGTATAGGTCGGAGGCATCCGGATGTCGATCACGGCCAGATCAGGCTCGTGCTCGGTGATGGCATCGAGCAG
>JANOQU010000318.1:0-4169 GCA_031422355.1 Actinomycetes bacterium | reverse complement strand
GTTCGCCGACGGGATCAACCTGTACTCGGTTGCCCACCTGTTGTATCTGGTCACGTTCGTGCTGATCTCGCTGGCCGCCGTCGCAGCCCATGAGCGTCCGCGTCTCTCCAATCGATCGAACCTTGCTCGGCTGGGCCTGGTCTACGTTCCGCTGATCGGTGCGCTGTGGGTGGCGACATGGCACTTCATGATCGACA
Source organism: Actinomycetes bacterium (assembly GCA_031422355.1). GTDB lineage: Bacteria > Actinomycetota > Acidimicrobiia > Acidimicrobiales > Ilumatobacteraceae > WLMZ01. The sequence continues at coordinate 3,972 of JANOQU010000318.1, read as the reverse complement.
CTCGGCCGGCAACGATCGTCAGCATCGTGATCGCCGCTGCCCTCGGCGTCGGTGTGCTGCTGACCCAGGTCGCCCATTGGTTGGAGTCGCGGGAACTGGCCGTTGAGTTGGACACCAACATCGACCGGTTGCGCACAACCGAGAGCCAGTTGCGTGACTTGCTCGATGATCTCCCCGAAGCCATCCTCGTACTGTCGTCGGACGGCACGATCCGCGATCTCAACGCGCACACGCTTCAACTGACCGGCTATACCCACAAAGAGTTGATCGGCAAGCCGTTCCTCACGCTCGTCGGCGAAGAGTTCCGACGCGGGGTGTACAAGGCCTGGCGGCAAATCCTGAACGACGAAAAAATGGTGAGCCCGGTATTCGCCCTGGTTCATGTCGATGGGTCAGAGGTGATGGTCGAGGCTGACGTGTGCGTACCAATCACCAATCAGGACCGAACGGTGCTGACACTGCGCGACATCACCAACCGGCTTGACGAGGCCAACGAACTCGAACAGGCCCAGACTCGATTTCGTTTGGCCTTTCGTTCTGCGCCGACTGGCATGGCGATGGCGTCGGCCGACGACTTCACGCTCATCGATGTCAATGACTCGCTCGCTCACATGCTTGGCTACACGCCCGAGGAATTGATCGGCCTGCCGTTGCGCCATCTGACCCACTCCGACGATCGCGTCGGTGTTGCCACGACGATGGCGACGTCATTGGGTGCCAGCAGCGAACAGCGATACATCCGCCACGACGGCCAGATCGTCTGGGCCCATACCTCTGTCGGGATGATGGCCGACAAGACTGGTCGCGAGATTGCGATCGTCCACATCCAGGACACAACCGATCAACGTCAGGCGGCAGCGCATCTGCAGTGGGCGGCAAGTCACGATGAACTCACTGGTTTGCCGAACCGGACCCACTTCCTCGAACAACTTCGTCGTCGTCTCGACGGTGCCGAGATGGGCTCGATCGCAGTGTTGTTCATCGACCTCGACAATTTCAAGGTGATCAATGACAGCCTCGGCCACGCCGTTGGTGACGAGTTGCTGCGTGGGATGAGCGAGCGGCTGCGTTCGGTGGTTCGGGATCGCGACATGCTCGGCCGGTTCGGTGGCGACGAGTTCATCGTGATGCTCGACGGCCTGCATATGGACATGACCCCGGATGACGTGGCTGAACGAATTCGTCGGGAGATGTCGCAGCCGTTGCTTGTCGACCAGAGCGAGTTGTACGTGACGGGCAGTATCGGCATCGCATACGCGGACCGGATCGGCGTGACCGCCGACGAACTGTTGCGCGACGCCGACGCGGCGATGTACCGAGCCAAGACTCGCGGCCGAGATTGCGTCGAAGCGTTCTCGCCGGGAGCACATGAGACGTCGGTGCTTGCGCTGCGGACAGCGAGCGAACTGCGTCACGGCCTGGAGCGAGGCGAGATCGTTCCGTACTACCAGCCAATCGTCAATCTGATCTCGGGACAGTTGACCGGCTTCGAAGTGCTGGCCAGATGGCGTCACCCTGACCGTGGCCTCCTTGGCCCGGACCAGTTCCTGCCAATGGCTGAAGAGACCGGCCTGATCGCGGAGCTTGGGGCATCGATTCTGCGGGCCTCGCTGGCCCAACTCGGCCGCTGGCAGGCCAACGTCGCGTCACTGAGGGACGTCTCCATCTCGGTCAACGTTTCGGTCCGCCAACTCGTCGACTCACGCTTCCACGCCGTGGTTGCTGACGCCCTCGCCGAGACGGGCGTTCAGGCGGATTCCCTGTGGCTCGAAATCACCGAGTCGGCATTGATGAGCGACGTCAAGGCGGCCACGATTGCGCTGCGTAACCTTCGCAGTCTCGGTCTGCACCTCTCGGTCGACGACTTCGGCACCGGCTATTCGTCGTTGACCTACCTCAAGCGGTTCCCGGTCGAGGCGATCAAGGTCGACCGCCAGTTCGTCAAGGGTCTCGGGATCGACGCCGAGGACACCACCATTGTCGAGGCGGTGGTCAACCTCGGTCGTTCACTCGGTCTGATGGTGGTCGCCGAGGGTGTGGAAACGCCGTTGCAGTTGTCGCGCCTGCGCGAGATGAACTGTGATCGCGCCCAGGGTTACCTGTTCGGCCGCCCTCGCCCCGCCGCCCTCATCGAAGCCGAACGAGCCACGACCTCGTAGGTGCAAGTTCTGTCTCGGTGCCTGCGTCGGTCGGGGCCCGGTCAGTCCGGTGGGCGCTGACCGCCGAGGGGCAGGACCCGCAGCAGGTGGTGCCAGCGACAACTCGTACACGCCTCCACCACGTAGGCATCGAGGTCATCCGCGCGGGTATCGAGCAACGCCATATCGGCCTTGGTTGCGACGCAGCGCCCATGCTTGGGAAGCCGTGGGCCGAACACGTAGGTGACCAGAGTCAGGTTCACCTCGGCGCAGATCGGGCAGACCACACTGCTGGGTGTGCCGACATTGCGGGCGGCGCGGATCAACTCCGGATGGGCGTCGCAGATCTGCTCACGCCGCAACCGACCGCGGCGGTACTCGTTGACGAGCGCCAATCGTTCGAGGCGATGATCGACCACGGCACGGCCAGAATGACGGCCCGTACCGCGCAAACTTTCGGCCGAGAACGACATTGGGTTATACGCTACCGAAGTTGATCGACCCGTCATCGACGCGTGATCGACGCGTCATCCGCGTCTGGACTCGCCCGGCGTTGCACACTTGCGGGGTGGCAGCAGTCGTACGTTATGGAACATCGGTCGCCGACGACGCAGAGTTGCGCCTGTGTGGCGATGTCGTCGGCAAGCGAGTGATCGAACTCGGCATCAGCGCGCCGAGCAACGCGGTCGCGATGGCGGGGGCTGGGGCACGCGCGATTGCCGTCGACCCGTCGCCCGACCGGATCGCATTGCTACGTCGCCAGGCCGAGGAAGCCGAGGTGACTGTGCAGTGCCACCAGGCCGAGGTCGCCGATCTCGGCTTCGTCACCAGCGCCTCGATCGACCTGGTGCTTGCGTCGCACAGCCTTCACGACGTGGATGATCTCGCTCGCCTGCTTCGCCAGATCCACCGGGTCCTGAAGCCAGAGGCGCCGTTCATCATGGCCAGCCCGCATCCGATCGCAGCGATGCTGGGCAGCGTGGCTGGCCAGCAGGTGGTCCACGAGGCCTACGGTGCGGGCTCGACGCGATCGATCAGCGACTTGTTCATGGCGATGCAACGAACGAACTTCCGGATCGACGTGATGCTCGAACTGCAACCGCTCAACGCCCGCAACGCAATGACCCCGGCCGTCCTGGTGATCCGCGCCCGAAAACTCGGCGTCTGACCCGATCCGTCCGTCGGCGTTGCAGTCGGTGGGCCCGCCCGGTCCGTCTGCCTGGCGTTTCGTTCGGGCGTTTCGTTCGGTCTCACCAGCGTTGCCATGGCACGAACCACGCCCTCGGTGCCGCGTCGTGTCACCCCTTGGCACACTGCGGCACCGAGGGCGTGAAACGTGCCATTGCAAACGGCCCAACGGCGGAACCGACCCGACCGGACCCGACCGGAACAAACCTAAAACGGCGAGAGGCCAAGTCGGTTGCGGATACCGACCATCTCACCGACATGGGCGTGGCCGTGGCCGATGCATTCCCACTGCACGAGCCAACTGACCGGCTTGGCATCCCACATCGCGTGCAGCCAACCCATGTCACCATCGGCCGGGATGCCAGCCAGATTTGCGAGGCGGTAACTGTTGGCCGGCACGCTGTCCAACGCCATCACGCTGAGCTTGTCGATCCACTCCTGGGTCTTGGTGTTGACGGCCGACACGTAGTCGTGCAGCGCGCCAAGATGCAGCATGTCGGTGACCTCGCGGTCCTCGGCTTCGGTCAGCCCGGCACCCGGCGCGAAGTGCGCCAATCCGAGTTCGTAGCGGTGCTCGGTCAGCAGCGGCGGATGATTGCGAATCGCAGTGTTCAGGGCGAGATCCTGGTGGTAGGTCATATGGAAC
>JANOQU010000317.1:0-7283 GCA_031422355.1 Actinomycetes bacterium | reverse complement strand
GGCCGGTGACCAACCCTGGGCCACCTCGCCAACCTGCGCGGCTCGATGCCGAACACGTCGAAGTAGTTAGTGCGCCAGAAGGCGCTCCTCGAACGGGTAGTCGTTCATGATCTCGACGCCGGTCTCGGTGACCAGGAGTTGGTCCTCCAGTTTCACTCCCTGCCCGCTGCTGGCGGAGCCGATGTAGCTCTCCACGCAGAAGACCATGCCCGCCTCGAATGCGTCGTCCAACGGGTACGGCACACCAGGCGTGTGGAACGGGAGGTTGGGGTACTCGCCGATCATGCCGAGACCATGACCGATGCAGTAGTAGCGGCTCGACCGATGTTCCTCCGGAACGGGCCATGCATTGCGAGCCACCTCCTCGAACGCAACGCCCGGCCCGATCAGCGACACGTTGTGGACCAGTTGCTCGTGCGCGCGCTGGTAGAGCTCGCGTTGTGCTGGACGGCCTGGCCCGTCTCCGGCGAGGAAGGTGCGGGAGAAGTCGACGGAACAGCTCTCGAAGGCGATCGCATCGGTGTCGAGGCACACCAGGTCGCCGTCCTCGATCACCCGGGTCCCGCACTCCTGGAAATATGGAAAGGTGTTCGGGCCGCTCTCGAGCAGCCGCGTCGACACCAATTCGCCGTGCCCGGCAATGAGTGCTCCGACGAAACGGCTCCAGATCTCGTTCTCGGTCATGCCGGGACGGAGTGCATCCTGCATCTGTCTGACCGCCCCCATTGTGCGACGCATTGCCTCGCGCATGTAGGCGATCTCGAGTGGCAGCTTCACGCGCCGGGTCCGGCTCATCGCAAGGTCAGCGTCGGTGACCCTGAATCCAACCTTACGAAGGGCATCGACCGCAGCGAATGGAAAACTGTCGATGGCCAGCGCACCGATCTCACCGAGGTGAGCCCGAACGAGGTCGGCAACCTCGCTCGCCATTGCAGCCGACTCGATCGCTACGAAACCGTTGCTGCTCACGTGGCTCAGGCCACGTGCTGTCCGCACCTCGTCGATGGTCGGCAGACCCGCGGCGAGGTGCTCGCCGCCGAGGTAATCGAACAGGATCACCGGCCCCTCGGCGAACACAAGCAAGTAGCGGGCGGGGACACAGAGGTTGAAGACCGTCATGTTCGTCGCCCCGGTGATGTAGCGGACGTTGAACGGGTCACGCACCAACATCACGGGAACGTCGAGCGATGACATGAATCGCTGCGTGTTCGTTAGCCGCTGCAGATACAGATCGTGACGGGCATGCGTGCTGTCGAGGTCGAGCACCATATGCGCAAGTTAGCAACTGGGATCATCTCGCCCGTGGAGTTGCCAAAGCGGGTCGATCTGCGTTCTGGGCGGAGCCGCTCGCACACGAACAGGGCGGCCGTCAGTCGCGCTTGAGATCGGTAACCAGCCCCTCGCTGGCCTCGACCAGCTTGTGGGGCTCGATGCCGAACACGTCGTGCCACGTGCCGGCTGCTGCCCACACCTCGTCGTACTGGAGGAGATCCGGGTCAATGAAGATCCGCAATTGCGACGTATGGCCAAACGGCGGGACGCCACCGATCGGGAATCCGGTGGCGGCCCGGACGGCGTCGGCATCCACCCGCTCGCACTTCGTACCTCCGGCGGCCGAGGCCAACTTCTTCTCGTCCAACTGGTTGGCGCCGCTGACGTAGGCAAGCACGACCTCGCCATCGACGGCGAAGATCAAGCTCTTGACGATCTGGCCGACGTCGACGCCGATCGAGTTGGCGGCGTCGGTCGCCGTCTTGGCGCCCTCGCCGAAACCCCGGGGTTGAATCGTCAAGCCCAATGCTGCTACGGCCTCGACGACGCGGGTGACGTTCGGATGAACTGGTTCGGAATCCATCTCGCGGATCAGTTGCGGTTCGGCGGCGATCCGAACAGATCGTCGAGCGCCGTCGAAACGGTGAGCTGGTCTTTCTCGAATGCGGCATAGCCGTCTCGCTCCAGGACGTCGACGAGTTCTGGGCCGCCGGTCTCGACGATGCGGCCCTTGACCAGAATGTGCACGACGTCGGGCTTCAATTCGGCGAGCACGCGGCTGTAGTGGGTGATGACCAGGACGCCGAGGTTGTCGTCGTTCGTCGCGTCCTCGACCCGGCGTGCGCAGTCGCGCAGGGCATCGATATCGAGGCCGGAATCCAGTTCGTCGAGGATCACGATCTTGGGCTGCAGCATCGCCAACTGCAGCGTCTCGTTGCGCTTCTTCTCGCCACCGGACAGATCGACATTCAGCGACCGTTCGAGGAATTGTTCGCCGTAATTGATCCGCTCGGCTTCAACCGACATCAGTTCACGGACTCCGCCGATAGATCGGCCACGGGCGGCGAACGCTTCTGACATCACATCAGCGACGGACACACCCGGCACCTCCGTCGGGTACTGCATCACGAGGTGCAGGCCAGCCTGAGCCCGCTGCCACGTGGGAAGAGCGAGAATATCGAGGTCATCGAGGCTCACGGTCCCGTCGAGGACGGTGTATCCGGGCTTGCCCATCACGACTGCCGACAGCGTGCTCTTGCCAGCGCCGTTCGGACCCATCACGGCATGAACCTGACCGGACGACACGGACAGGTCGATGCCGTTGAGAATTGTCTTGCCTCCGACAGAGGCATGGAGGTTGGAGATCGTCAGTGTGCTCATCGGCAGGCACCTTCCAGTTCGACGTCGATCACAATCTGTCCGTCCACGACACTTGCCTTGTACACCGGCACGGGCTGGATCGCTGGCAACGTGCTTGGCTCACCGGTGATCAAGCTGAATGCGCTGCCGTGCTTCCAGCACTCCACTTCGAGTTCATCGCAGAGCACTTCCCCTTCGCTCAGCGACACGTTTCCATGGCTGCAGGTGTCACCAATCGCGTAGACCGAATCGCCGATACGGACGACGGCCACGGCTCGCCCGGCGACTTCGAAACGCTTGACGGAGCCGGACGCGATGTCGTCGAGCGGGGCCACGATCTGACCGCTCATGCCGGCACCACGGCTTGATGCAACTTCTTCGAGATCCGCTCGCGCAACTCAGCGGCGAGACTGCCGACGGGCAATTGGGCCAGCACTTCATCGAAGAAACCGAGCACGACAAGCCGCTCGGCGATATCGGGCTGAATCCCGCGGCTCTCGAGGTAGAACCGCTGCTCTTCATCGATCGGACCCACCGTGCTGGCGTGGCTGCACTTGACGTCGTTGGTCTCGATCTCCAGGTTCGGCACGCTCTCGGCCCACGCCCCGTCACTGAGTGTCAAGTTGCGGTTGGTCTGAAAGGCCTGAGTGCCGCGAGCCTCAGGTCCAATTTTGATCAAGCCGGTGTAGACGCTTCTGGCGACGTCGTTGACGGCACCCTTGAACAACAACTCGCTGGTGGTCTTGGGCGCGATGTGTTCCTGGGTCGTTCGGAAGTCGTGGGTTTGATGTCCATCCGCGAAGTACAGCGCGACCTGGCGGGTGCTGGAACCCTTGCCGACGAGTTGGGCATGGGTGCGCACTCTCGCGTAGTCGCCGCCAAGCGCAACGGTGGACAACAGTGTGGAGGAGTCACGTTCGCCGAGGGACTGCTGATTCGCGATCTGCCAGACCGAACTGCCCAACTCGTTGACGGCGAGATACTTCACCCTGGCCGCCTGCTGAGCGCGAACCTGCAGCACCGGCATGACGATGCCGGTCACGTCGTCGTCGGAGACGAACAGTTCGATAACGGTGACCTCGCTATCTGCGCCGGCATCGATGACAAGGCGAGGAAAACAGGCGACGCCATCGGCGAGCAGTGTGTGGGTGATGACGATCGGCGCGTCGACGACGAAGCCCGGCGGGATTCTCAGATGAACAGGCGACATGAACGCACGATTCAAGTCGGCGAACAGATCCAACTCATCGGCGATCCCGATATCGATACCGCCGACATTGGAGGTGTCCTGGCCCGGTTGAACGAGCAACGAATCGTCACCGGCGATAGTTGTGGAGAGTTCACCGAGTGCGAAGTTGCTGAGCTTCAACTCGTGGATCCGGCTGTATCGCCAAATCTCCTGCTCGGGGGTTGGTAACGGTGCCGCAGCGAACCTTTCGAATGCCGCGATCCGCTGCGCGGTATCGGCCATGTGCAAGCTGCGCACCCCATCTGAATTCAACGAAGGCACATCGAAATTCTACTAGCGAGGTAGTGGAAATTACGGCCGTTGGCGGGGCCCATTCAGCGTTGGATCAGCGGCCCCGCCGCTTGAACAGCCCACGCAAGCCACGACCCTCTGGCGGAAGCGGTGGCTTACCGGCTGCCATCTCGGCGAGTACCTGCTTGCCCATCTCGTTGATCACGCTTTCGGCCTCATCGAGCACCGCGGCTGCGGAACCGTCGTCGAGACCTGGCGGTTCGGCTGGGCTGGGCGGGGTGATGAGCGAGCCATGGACCCACGCAACATCGGCGAGTCGGCGCTCATACCCGGCGCACGCATCTGGGCAACGCCACGGAGCGTCAGGGGCGAGATCGACATTGCATTTGCGGACGGTCTCGCCATTCGCGTAGGTCCGACTCTCGAAGTTCTTGCACTCCTGTCGCATGGGCATCCCGCCATTCTGCCAGTACGGCCGGCAACTCCCAGCGCAGGGAAGCGAGCTACCGAATTGCTAGCATTGCATTCATTGCTGTACAGGAGGAAATGTGAGCGTTCTGACGATCCGAAATGTCGACCCACGGTTGAAGCACGAGCTTCGACTCGCTGCGGCCAGGAATGGTGTGTCGATGGAGGCGCAGGTCCGGCGCATCCTGGCTGAAGCGCTGATCCCCGACGAGTCGGCCACAGGTTTCGGCACTCGACTGCACGCCCTGTTTCGCGATCTCGATGACCCCGGCTTCGAAGTTCCACCTCGCGACGAGCTCCCGAAAGTGCCAGCCCTCGACAAATGATCGTCCTCGATACGAATGTGCTGTCCGAGTTGATGAAAGCCGAACCAAACGCGGCCGTTCTGCACGCAGTCGACACGTTCGATCAGCGCACGATGTTCACGACCTCGATATCTGTCGCTGAGATTGCCCTCGGAATTGCGCGCCTGCCCGCTGGCCAACGCCGATCATCATTGGCTGCGGCCGCCGAGCACATGTTCAACCTCTTCGACGATCGAATTCTGCCCTTCGACATGGCATCGGCATTGTCATACGCGTCGATCTGTTCGAAGCAAGCGGCGCTGGGCAAATCAATCTCCGCGTTCGACGCCATGATCGCTGCGATCTGCCAGTGCGCTGGCGGCGACCTACTCACTCGAAACACACGCTACTTCGACGGTCTTGGCATTGTCGTGATCGATCCGTGGGTGCACAAGTAGAAACCCATCGCTCTGGCCGCCGTCAGTTCGAAGCACGGATGAGCCGTCAGGGATCAATAGATTCGTCGAGGCGTTCGATCGCCTGACGCAACTGCAACACGTACTTTCCTGGCAACTCGTACGACATCGCCCCTCCGAGATGACCGAACACGAACCGGGGAAGGTCGATGGCCGAGCGACGCGGTTCGATGTGGGCGAAGGCGAGATCGTCGAGGTCGAGCGTGAGCGCCAACGCGCCGATCCGTCGAAACCCCGACAGCGGGAACAGTCGAAGGCCTTTGGCCGTCACCACGATCAACGCGGATCGCGCCCCACCGAGAATCGGGTCGCCCTTCAGGGTTCGCGCCAGCGCCTGGGTCAGGACGAGCCCGATCAGGATCACCATCACGAACTGGGTCAGGAACACCACGAGATACGGCTTCGAGTCGAGGCCGAACACTTTGGAGATCACTGGCAACGCCAAGACGCTGATCAAGACCGCGATCACGATTCGGCGAAACTGTCCGACGACACCGACCTGGACGGCGGTCACGGGAATCTCGCGGCTTCCGCCCTCGCGCAATGCCTTGGTCGCCGCCGCAAGCAGCCGCGGAGTCATCTGAAATCCAATTGCATCGAGCCCAGCCCAGTCGGACTCAGCCGACAGAGCCTTCCATTTGAAGCTCGATCAGCCGGCTCCACTCGACCGCGTACTCCATCGGCAAGGTGCGGGTGACCGGCTCGATGAAGCCGTTGACGACCATGCCCATCGCCTGTTCCTGCGAGAGCCCACGGCTCATCAGGTAGAACAATTGCTCGTCCGCGATCTTGGACACCGTTGCTTCGTGGCCGATCTGAGCATCACGCTCGCCGACTTCCATATACGGGAACGTGTTGCTGGTGGAGTCGTCGTCGAGGATCAACGCGTCACACTGCACGTGACTCTTGCAGCCGTACGCGCCGTCTTCGACCCGGACCAAGCCGCGGTAGGTGGTGATTCCGCCGTCCTTGCTGATGCTCTTCGACACGATCTTGCTGGTGGTCTCTGGAGCCGCATGGACCATCTTGGCCCCGGCGTCTTGGTGCTGGCCGGCGCCGGCGTAGGCAACGGAGAGAACCTCGCCCGTTGCTTTCGGACCCATGAGGTAGACGCTCGGGTACTTCATCGTCAGCCTGCTGCCAATGTTGCCGTCGATCCATTCCATATGACCTTCGGCCTCAACGCGCGCCCGCTTGGTGACCAGGTTGTAGACGTTTGGCGACCAGTTCTGAATCGTGGTGTAGGTGACTCTGGCGCTGGGCTTGACCACGATTTCGACAACCGCTGAGTGCAACGAGTCATTGGTGTAAACAGGTGCCGAGCAGCCCTCGATGTAGTGAACTTGGCTGCCCTCGTCGGCGATGATGAGCGTGCGCTCGAACTGTCCGGCGTTCTCGGTGTTGATCCGGAAATAGGCCTGCAACGGCATTTCACAGTTGACGCCCGGCGGCACATAGATGAACGAACCACCGCTCCAGACCGCAGAGTTCAGCGCTGAGAACTTGTTGTCTCCGGGCGGGATGATGGTTCCGAAGTACTGCTTGACCAGGTCCGGGTACTCACGAAGGGCGGTGTCCATGTCGCAGAACAAGATGCCCTGCTCTTCCAGTTCGACCCGATTGCGGTGATAGACGACCTCGGAGTCGTATTGGGACGTGACACCGGCGAGGTACTTGCGCTCAGCTTCTGGAATGCCCAGCTTTTCGTAGGTGGCCTTCATCTGCTCCGGCAGATCGTCCCAGTCGTCGGTCTGCTCCGTCTTGGGCCGCAGGTAGTAGTAGATGTCCTGGTAGTCGAGGTCCGGCATGTTGACCGCGAACCAGTCGAGCATGGGTTTGCGCTCGAAAGTGCGCAGGCTCTTGAGGCGGAAGTCGGTCATCCACTTCGGCTCGCCCTTCCACCACGAGATCTGATCGACGACCCGGTCGTGGAGGCCCTTCTCG
>JANOQU010000316.1:0-4951 GCA_031422355.1 Actinomycetes bacterium | reverse complement strand
GCTGGCTCGTTGACGATGCGTCCGGGTACCCCGGAAGACTTCGTCGCTGCCGATCTCGGCGACCACACCAGTAGCGCAGGGACAGTGGTCGACCTGCGTGTCCCGCTGGAGGGTGGCTGACTAGCTGGCGATGCCAGCCTTGTTGCGTGCGACTTGAGCGCGGCGCATGACCCGCCGTTCCTCTTCCGACGTTCCGCCCCAGATGCCCGAATCCTGGTTTGTCTCGAGGGCGAACTCGAGACATGCCACGTTCACCGGACATTCACCGCAGACTTCTTTGGCACGGGCAATCTGAGTCAGCGCGTGGCCTGTGGTTCCGATCGGAAAGAACAGATCCGGATCAGTGTCACGGCACAGCGACTCGTGACGCCATGTGTAATCAGCGTGAGCAAGCGTGAGGCTTGACGCAAGAATCGACACGTTGTGACTCCCTGGGGAAGAGGTATGTGGGGGACGCCAGCCTCAGCCTGCACCGATTTCGGTGGACTTTCTCGCCGACGTTCGTACGGTACGTTGGCGCGGCCGACTTGACAAGGGCTTGGTTTCAGGAATATGTCCATTTGGTCAACAATTGATATGACCCATCACAAAAACAGATGGCTGGCGCACTCCGTGTCGGTTCACCAATGCTCAGGAGAGTTGCATGGCAGTTCAGGTTCTGGCCCATCGGGGTGCGTCGAAAGCGGAGCGCGAGAATACCCTCGCTGCGTTCAGACGAGCAGGTGAGATGGGGGCCGACGGGGTCGAACTGGACGTGCGTCGAACCGCTGACGGGCGACTTGTCGTCCACCACGACGCGCATCTCGACGACGGTCGGGTCATCTGCGAACTGGATGCGGACGAGTTGCCTGAACACGTCCCGACCTTGTCGGCAGCGCTCGATGCGTGCGACGGAATGTGGGTCAATCTGGAGATCAAGAACGACGAATCTGAGCCAGATTTCGACCCGGGGGATTGGGTGGCCGGCGAGACCATGGCGTTGCTGGAGCGTCGTGGCGACCTAGACCGTTGGCTGATGTCGTCGTTTCGGCTGGAAACGATGGATCGTTGCCGCGAGCTGTTGCCGGCAGTGCGAACAGCGTGGCTGACCTCGATCGTGCCCGATGATGTTGCAGACGTGCTGGTTGCGAAGGGCCATGTGGCCCTGCATCCGTCAGTGCGCTTCCTCAGTCGGGACGTGATCGATCAATGCCACGAAGCTGGCTTGATGGTGAACACCTGGACCTGCGACGACCCGGGGCGAATGCGTGAGTTGATCGCATGGGGAATCGACGGCATCTGCACCAACGTTCCCGACGTCGCCCTCGCAGTGATTGAGGAAGCCATCAACGAAGCCGCCCACCCCGCCCCCGATACCTGACGAGAAACACGCCCATGGTCCCGCGAACCACCGTATTACGGGGATGTTCAGGCACATGGGCGTGGTTTTCGCCAACTTTGGTCGCCAGCTTTCTGCGGCTGCCGTCCTGAGCCAGCGGGCGCTCGGCTATCTCAGACGGGGTCGATGTTGGGCCGAACCAAGCGGATTGCGTCGGGGACGTGTTTGAAGTCGAGTGACGTGATCTCGCCGAGGTAGTCGCCATCCAGTTGGTACGGGAACGGCTCATGATGACTCACGGTGAACGATGAGACGTCTTCGCGAACGTCGAGGGTCTTGCTCGGCTTCACTCCGCCGCCGCGCAGCGCACCGCCGAGCGACTTCAGGATGTCCATCACTCTCATCGTCGTGAACGTGATCACGACCAGGCCCCGGTCCAGGCCGGCGGCGGGGGAGAGATCGAGCGGACGGTTGCCGAGGTAGGTATAAGGGTTGGTGTTGAGGACGATCGTGAAGTAGCCGTCGGTCACTCGGTCGCCGTCGGAAAACGTAACTTCGAAGTGGGGATGTGCACGGTCGTAGCGCATCATCGTCCGGGCGCCTGCGTACATGAACAGGGGGTGGCCGGCCCACCGCTTGAGTGAGCCGTGCTTCTCGACCTCTTTGACGACGGCCGCGTCGTATCCGACCCCGGTGTGAAAGCAGAAGTATCGGCCGTTGACCTGGCCAAGACCGATTGGCTCGATGTGTCGTTCGTTGATGCCGTCGGCCAGTTGTTGAACGGCCAGGACCGGATCATTCGGCATACCGAGCGTTCGGGCGAAAACGTTCGTACTGCCCCCTGGCAGGACACCGAGTGCCGTCTCGGTGCCGGCGACACCAGTTGCGACTTCGTTGAGCGTGCCATCGCCGCCGTATCCGATCACGACGTCCACGCCCTGGCGGGCCGCGTCCTGGGAGAAGCGTGTGGCGTGGCCACGACGATTGGTCTCGACCACTTCGACATCGTTGCCGCGGGACAGAACCTGGTGGACGATCACGGTGTTACGCGCCGTGACAGACGACGCGAACGCGTTGACGACGAGCCGAATTCGCAAGGGCATGACCGTACCAGCGATGTCGAGGGCGAAGGCCATCCGTCACATCGCCACGCTTTGGGCACATCGGACGCAGAGCCAGTTGGCAACGGAGTTAACCGGTCGGTAACAATGGTCAGTCATGAACGTAATCGTGTGCGTCAAGCAGATCCCGGACCCGGCCGCGCCGGGTGCGCTGGATCCCTCCACCAACACCCTCAAGCGTGATGGCAAGCTCATCCTCGACGAATCCGACAGCTATGGCGTCGAGATGGCCCTGCAGTTGGTCGACAAGGCCGGTGGCGGAGAGGTCAGCTTGGTCTCGATGGCACCAAACGGTGAGGTGTCGGGCCTGCGCACGGCGCTCGCAATGGGTGCCGCCAAGGGTGTGCTCGTCAGTGACCCGTCACTGCAAGGATCGGACGCACTGACCACCGCCAAGATCCTGGCCGCTGCAATTCAGCGCAATGGCGCCTTCGATCTCGTCATCGCCGCGACCGAGTCCAGCGATGGCTACACCGGCACAGTCCCCGAGCAGATTGCCGAAGTCCTCGGCCTCCCGTCGGTCACCTTCGCCAAGGCGTTGACGATCAGCGATGGCACGCTCTCCGCGCAGCGCCAGACCGAAGACGGCTACGACGAGGTGACGTGCCCGTTACCAGCAGTCGTCAGCGTGACCGCTGGCGTCGTCGAGCCCCGTTACCCCAGCTTCAAGGGGATCATGGCCGCCAAGAGCAAGCCGGTCGACACGGTCACCGCTGCCGACCTCGGCGTCACATCTGTTGGATGGGCCGGCGCTGGCCAGACCATCAGCAACGTCTCCCAGGCCGAGGCTCGCGCTGCCGGCACGATCGTCGAAGATGACGGCGAAGGCTTTGCCAAGATCGTCGCGTATCTCGAAAACCTGAAAGTGATCTGAGGAACCATCATGAGCAACATCTGGGTTTTTGCGCAATCAGTCAACGGTGCCCCAACGTCGGGCACACTCGAACTGCTGACCAAGGCACGCAGTCTTGGCGACGTCACGGCTTTCGTCGGAGGCGATGCGACCGACGTCGCAGCGTCGCTCGGCGAGTACGGGGCGGCGAAGGTGTATGCCACCGGCGACCTCGGCGGCACGCTGCCGGGGGTAGCTGTCGCATCAGCGATGAAGGCTGTCATCGACGGCGGGGATACGCCGAGCCTGATCCTGTTTCCACAGACGACCGAAGGTCGCGACATCGTTGCCCGACTGTCCGTGAAACTGGACAAGACCGTACTGACGAACAACGTCGCGATCGCTATCGATGGTGACAGCGTCTCGGTGACCACGCCGATTTTCGGCGGAAACACGCTCGTCACCACCACGTTCACGGGTTCCGGTCCGTTTCTGGCCACGTTCCGCCCGAAGAGTTTTGTTGCGGAATCCGCCGGCGGCGCCGCAGCCACTGTCACCAACGCTCCTGTTGGTGACCTCGGTGCAGCAGGCGCTGCCAAGGTGACCGCTGTTCACGTCGAAGAGTCGTCTGGCCCCAAGCTCGACGAAGCCGCGATCGTCGTGTCTGGCGGACGGGGTCTGGGCGAGGCTGCGAAGTACGAGATGGTCGAGCAACTCGCCAAGCTGCTCAAGGGTGCGCCCGGCGCTTCACGAGCGATCGTCGATGCCGGCTGGGTGCCGTACAGCTACCAGGTTGGTCAGACCGGCAAGGTTGTCAAGCCAACGGTCTACATCGCCGCCGGCATCTCCGGTGCGACCCAGCACATGGTCGGCATGAAGGGCGCAAAGAACATCATTGCCATCAACAAGGACAAGGAAGCACCGATCTTCGGCATCGCGGACCTCGGCATCGTCGGTGACGTCCACAAGGTGTTGCCGAAGCTGATCGAGGCGTTGCAGGGCCGTTCGTAAACCGACCCGCCGTCTGATTTCGTCGCTCTGTCCGACTGATATCGTCCGCAGCGGCGATATCCGTCGGGCAGTGTCGCGCCTGGTCATGACACGCGCAGTGCCGTTACTGGTTGGAGCCGCGGTCGGCGTGCGACATGTGCGGTCTACATTGACCGCATGGCAGAACTCTCGCGACGGTCTCGCGCGCAACCGAATCGGGGTCGTTCGGCGCTCGTTGGACTCGCTCTCGTCGGCGGGCTGACGGCGACACTGCTACCCATCTCGTCGTTGCCGACGCCGTTCCAAACTCAGCCGGCCAACGCCGCGAGTGTCGTCGACGTGATGGCCTGGGCGCCGTATTGGGAAGCTGACGAGGCGCTCGCCTCGTTCAGTACCAATTTCGGCCAGATGGCCGAACTCACGCCTTTCTTCTGGAGCGCACGGTCGGCGGTGACGATCGCCAGACATTCCCAGGTCTCAGCGGCCCAAGTGGCCGAATACAAAGTGGCCGGGGCGGCAAGCGGCAAGCCGGTTGTCGCGACGATCGTCGACGCGATGCCGGCCAAGGCAATGGCAGCAGTGCTCGCTGACCCCGTCACGCGGACCCAACACGTGACGGCACTCACGAAGTTCGCGGGGAAGACCATCAAGGAAGGGCCGGTCCCGGACGCGCAAGACCCGGAGAAGCTC
>JANOQU010000315.1:0-3938 GCA_031422355.1 Actinomycetes bacterium | reverse complement strand
ATCGCCATTGCCTTGGCCCCGTCGAGCACAGCGAGGTCACCATCTGGGCTCGCGGCCCAACGGGCGAAGTCGACGGTGTGGATCGGGACACCGGTCGGCGCGACTTGAATCATCGGGTGGATCGACGGAACGAGATAGCTGACATTCCCCATGTCAGTGGAGCCGACGACGTGCTTGCCAATTGCACGGGGATCCTCCACCGTTCGGCCGAGCGATGCAGCATTGGCGACGTAGGACTGCACCATTGGGCCGTTGTCGATCATGTCGGCGTAGGTCACATTTTCCCATGCTGTCGACACGCTGCAGCCGCATGCAGCGGCGCTGCCGTCGAAGCATGCGAGCACTCGCTGCTTCAACGGTTGCAGACTCTCGATCGTTGGTGATCGCACCATCCACTGCATGACTGTCTCGGCCGGAACGATATTGGCCTTGTCGCCGCCCTTGAGAAAGATGCCGTGGATTCGCTCGGTCGGAAGGATGTGCTGGCGGAGCGCCGCGACGTTGACGTAGCCGAGCACAGCGGCGTCGAGGGCATTGCGCCCTTCCTGCGGAGCGGCTGCGGCATGCGCTGCGCGACCGGTGAAGGTGACATCAGCCTGCTGGATCGCGATCGCGTCCATCCGAATCAGATCGGCGTCGGCTGGATGCACCATCATCGCCGCAGAAAGATCTTGGAAGGCGCCGTTGCGGGCCATCTCGATTTTGCCTCCCCCGCCCTCTTCCGCTGGCGTGCCCATGATCCGCAGCCGTCCACCGGCAGCCTTGGCAACCGTCGCGGCCGCCAACCCGGCACCGAGCCCGGCGGTTGCAATGATGTTGTGACCGCATGCGTGCCCGATTCCTGGAAGGGCGTCGTACTCACACAGAACCGCGACGTCGAAACCGTCGTCACCGATCCGCGCCTCGAAGGCAGTCGACAAGTCATACGCGTGACGCTGCGGTGCATGTCCGGCTTTGTCGAGGACGTCGGTCAGCAGGTCATGGGCGAAGTGCTCTTCGAAGTTGAGTTCCGGATTGGCGTGGATCTGGTGACTCGTCTCGATCAACGTGGAAGCGATCCGGTCCACCTCGGTGCAGACGGCGTGCTTGAGCTTGTCGATGTCGCTGGCAGAGTGACGTGTCGTCATCGGCTCAGGATAGGCCCGTCAGACACAGACGGTAAATGCATCCGGCTCGACCGTGATGACCAGTTGACGCGCGCTCCCCCATCTCACTCCATCGAGCCAGAGCGGTGTCGACGAAGGCAGTTCCAGCGTCACCTCGGCCACCTGTCGAACCGTGATGTCGGGATGTGGCACATGCGTGCCCAGCCTGAGGCGGCTTCTGGCCATCCAGCGTTGCTGGACACCGAGCCTGTCGGTAGCGGTCACGATGTCGACCCGCCCGTCATTCGGGTGGCTCCGTGGGGCGACGTCCCAGACTTCGCGCCGCCCGACTCGGAGGAATTGGGCGTTCATGATTGCGCGCACCTCCCCTCGCCACCACGAGCCGCGTGCGACCAAGTGGGCGATGAACGTGGCCGTGCGCTCATCGTCGGCGACGACGTGGATCAAGTCGACCGGTAGGTGTGGAATCGGATCCTCACCGCCGAACCGAGCGCGGTCACCGGTGCCGCCAAGGGTTCGCATCAAGTCGCCGCCAGCGAGAGCGATCACGGTATGAGAACCCGCCAGCTCGGCCACCCGAGCATCGGATTCGGCGACGACGAGACCGTGATCTGGCACACGAAGCGTGCCCCACGGCTCACCTTTGCGAATCGTCACGCGAGCGGTTGGTCGATCTCGACTGCGCTCGACGCCGCAATCACGCCCCGGAACAACGAATCGGCTGCCTGCTCGGCAGTTCGGCGGGTCTCTGCGAGCGGCGCCACGATGGCGATCTGGCGAAGGAGGTCGATCAACTGCTTGATGGTCCGAACGAAATCGCCGCCAGTGAGTTCCTCCTGTTCGACGACTTCGGCGAATCCTTCGCCGGCTGCCCATGCGTAGGCGATCGCTAGGAACGTGGGATCGGGTGCTCGATGAGCGACCAGACCGTCTTCCTCCTCAATCTCGCGAAGATCGGCGCTGAGCGAGGCGATCTGCAACCATCGGCGCCGCACCGCGCTGTTCGGAAACCACGGCATCGGCGGTGTGTCAGGGCTGCGGTGTTCGTAGACGAAGACCGACACGAGCCCGGCCATCGTCGCCGGGTCGAGGCCGTCGACCAGACCTTGACGAATACTCTCCACGATCAGTAGGTCGCTTTCGTGGAAGGTGCGGGCCAGCATCTGTCCAGCCTCGGTGAGATTCCAGCCGTCGATGTAGCCCCACGCCTCGAGGATTCCGAGCACCCGATCGAAGTCACGGCCGATCGACTGGCTACGGCCCTTGACCCGGCTGCGAATGTCTTCGATCTCGCGAGCGATGCGATCTGCCTGTTGGGCGGCTTTCAATCGATGCTTGAGATCCGGGTCGTCCTCGACCGGGTGGTAACCGTCGATCGAGGGGGCAGGTGCGCGCTTGCGGTCAGGCCGCCCCTTCAGCGTGGCCTGCTCGAGTCGGGTCGCGACCTCGCGCTGATAGTCGGTTCGGTTGGGAAGGTATTCGGCCGGAAGCTCGATCTGACCGAGCGCATTTGGTGGTTCGTCGAAGTCGCCGGGCGAGAGCAGCAACAGGTTGCGCCGCCCATCGATGACATTGACACGCGTCCCGCCTTTGCGGTTGGCAGTACTGATGACGGCCGCCCGACCCGAGTATTTGCCCTTGCGGACGTAGATCACATCGCCAGGTCGCAATTTGATGATGGCCAGATCGATCGGGTCGTTGCCGGCGACGATGTGGGCCTGGCGTTGGTTCTCGTCGGCAGCTCGCAACTTCGCGCGATAGTCGTCGAGATCGCCGTATGGACTGATGGCCTCACTTGCGATCTCGGCCAGTTGGACCTGGCGGCGACCGAGTCGACTCTCCATCCGAACGACGTCTCCGTCGGCCTGGTACTGGGCGAATGAGAGGTTGAGCAGATGGTGGGCCTGCTCACTTGTGTACGTGCGAACCAGGTTCGCGGCCATGTTGTACGTCGGCCGGAACGCAGAGTTGAGGTGGAACCAACGACTCGCCGCCAGCGCAGCCACCTGATCGAACGTGGTGAACGGATTCCACAGCACGATCGCCTGACCGAGTTCGTCGATACCGCGCCGACCCGCTCGCCCGGTGAGCTGGGTGTACTCCCCCGGAGTCAACATCGCGTGATGTTCGCCGGTGAATTTGGTCAGCTTGTCGATGACGACCGTGCGGGCCGGCATGTTGATGCCAACGGCCAGCGTTTCTGTGGCGAACACGATCTTGATCAATCCAGCTGCGAAGCACGCCTCGACCACCTCTTTGAACGGCGGAACCATGCCTGCATGGTGAGCAGCAATCCCTGCTTCGAGTTGAGCGAGAAACTGGCCGTAACCGAGGACCGCGAGGTCTGCGGTTTCAATACCGGCGAGTCGAGCCTCGACGATCTCGCGGATCCGTTCGCGCTGCTCGCCGTCGGTCAAACGAAGCCCAGCCGCGAGGCATGACTTGGCGGCTTCGTCGCATTGGTTGCGACTGAAGATGAAGTAGATCGCGGGCAACATTCTGTCCCGGTCGAGCCGTTCGACGACTTCGAGCCGACTCGGGGCGTAGAGCTTGCGACGGGCGTGGCTGGTCTTCTTGCTGCGGCCTGCCTGCCAACTGCGGCTGCCTTCCTCGGTGAGTCGCAGCGCAACGGAGTTCGGCCGATCCTGCACAAGGGTTGGCAGCAGGTGCATGTTGCCGGACGTCTTGTCGCCGACCATGAACAGATTTTCGAGGCGTACCGGTCGCTTGTCCTCGACGACGCTGGTGGTCGGACCACGTACTGTGCTGATCCAGTCCGTGAGCTCTGTGGCATTGCTGACCGTCGCCGATAGGCAGACGAGTTGAACTGAC
>JANOQU010000314.1:0-8817 GCA_031422355.1 Actinomycetes bacterium | reverse complement strand
CAAACACTTGCCGAACGCCTTGGACACAGCGCTGACGACCGGTTGGTCATCATCTCGTGCGACGACCTCGGCTCGTGCCACGCTGCCAACGAAGGTGTGTACCAAGCGCTCCATGAAGGGATCGCAACGTGTGCTTCACTGATGGTGCCAGCGCCGTGGGCTCGCGACGCCGCTGTTCGCTATGTGCCGTCAGATGATATTGGCGTTCATCTCACACTGAATTGCGAGCACCCGACCTACCGGTGGGGTCCCATCACTCATGCGCCGTCGTTGCACAGCGGCGAAGCAGGGTTCCCGCGCGGTGTCGACGACCTGTGGGAACACGCCGATCCCGAAGAGGTTCTTCGCGAATGTCGCGCCCAGATCGAGCGGGCCATTGCCTGGGATATCGATGTCACTCATCTCGCTCCCCACCTGACCGCGATCACCCTGCGGCCCGAATTCTTCGACGTCTACCTTGAACTCGCAGTCCAGTTCCGCCTCCCGATCCGGCTTCCATCGACAATTTCCAAGGACCAAGCAGGGTTCCCGTTCCGAGATCTCGCGACGCAGGAGGGTGTGGTCTTTCCGGACCACTTCGACCACGACTGGCGAGCGGGCAGTCGTGAGCGTGTCTATGACGCAATCACCGATCTGGCGCCGGGAGTCACTGAGATCCACGTTCAGCCTGCCATCGACACTCCCGAGGTCAGGGCGATCACAGATTCGGCGCAGGGTTGGATCGACGATCTCGGCCTAGTCACGACGGACGAGCGGCTGCGAGATCTTTTGGCTGCAAGCGGCGCAACATTGATCGGCTACCGGCAGCTTCGCGATGCGATGCGGGCGGGGAACAATCTGGCCTAGCGAGTACCGAGGCGGGCCAGCACCGACGACACGTCGCCCGTCTTGAACAACTCGAAGAGGGCGCCGGTGGAACCCGTTGCCTTCAATTTGCCGCGCATGAACGCAACGCTCGGGTCGAGACCGACATCTGCTGCGGCAATCGACACGACGATGTCAGCGTCGTCGGGACCCTCGACCGCTTCGTCCTTCTTGGCGAACATGACGCGGTACTGAACGGTGGTCATTGGCCAAGCTCGCCGGCCATCGCCGATTCATCGATACCGGCGAACAGATCGGTCTCGGTCTCGCCGTAGGCGACATAGCCGACGTGCGAATGAGCCAGAACCCAATCCTCGTACGGATACACCTCGGCCAACTCGTCGTCGGACAGCCCGAACCAGAACGGCTCCGCCGGGTCGACCTGGGTGGCGTGGGCTCGCAGCGCACCAGACCTGGCCCACAGGTAGCGACCGACATCGAGCTTGGTGGTTATTCGCTCGTCATTACTCGGTCGAGACATCCACGCCTCGTCGTATGGCGAGCTTCCCCGAAGTCGCAACAATGCCTCGTGGACGGCGAGCAGCCGCGACCTGGTCCACATCGTGTAGTACATCTTTGACGGCTGGAACGGCTCGCCGAGTTCTGGGTACCAGGCGGGATCACCGGCACGTTCGAATGCTGGGATCGAGATGTCGTGAACCTTGACGTGATCCGGGTGGGGGTAGCCAGCTTGATCGTCGTTGTAGGTGATGATCACCTGTGGCTTGGTTCGGCGGATGATCTCGACCAAGCGACCGACCGCCTCATCCATCGGGGCCATGTGGAACGACTCCGGATTGGTGTTCGGCTCGGTGTCGACCATTCCCGAGTCGCGGTAGCCAAGCATGATCACCTCGTCGAAGCCAATGATCCGGGCCGACTCCGCGAGTTCGGAAACCCGAAGCTCGGCAAGGGTTTCCTTCACCTGTTCTGGCGGCAAGTCGTGGAACGGTTGGCCGGGCTCACGTAATGCAGGATTTTGGAGATCGCCTTCTTCACCACCCGTTGCGCACACCAGCACCGTGTGGACGCCCTGATCGTGATACATCGCCAGCGTCGGCGCACCTTTGGACGCTTCGTCGTCGGGATGGGCGTGGATCGTGAGGATGCACCGTCGTAGCCCGGCGTCCTGGCGCTGTTCAGTCACTCGGGCAACGATACCGCCTGCCTGCCGTCACCCCAGTCGATCTCGTAGGCTCCTCGCCGTGCGAATTGCCAGATCGTCCATCGTGCTCGCCCATTGTCTGACACTTGCGCTCGCCGCAACGGCGTGCAACAGCGATGGCCGCACGCTTCGCCCGGCCGGGCCGGACCAGACCGCCAGCGTGTACACCACCACCACATCCTCGACGGTGGTGGAGACCACGGTGCTCGGCGCAGCGATCGCAGAAGATCCGGCATTGGACGTGCCCGAACTGGCCTTCGTCCTGAACCTCCCATGGGAGGAAGGCGGAGCGATCGACCCTCGGTACACCTGCGACGGCGCCGACATCCAACCGGGTTTCAGTTGGCTCGGCGCACCCGCCAACGCCGTCGAAATGGCGTTGGTTGTGGTCGATATCGACGCCGACAATTTCGTCCATTGGGTCATTGCTGGACTGGATCCGACCAATCCATTCGTTGGAGAAAACGATGTGCCAATTTCTGCAATCGAAGGCACGAACGGGTTCGCTGTTGAACCAGCGGCGCCGCCGACCACCGTGGTCGGAGCGTCCGTCGAGCTGACCGAAAGCGGCCTCGGGTGGCGCGGTCCGTGCCCGCCAGCAGGCACAATGCATCGCTACCGATTCACTCTGTACGCACTCGCCGAACACATCGAACTGCCCACTGGCTCGTCCGCCGCCGATCTGCAGGCTGCCATCGATGCAACCTCGCTGACGGTGGCACAACGAACAGGTGTTTATCCCGGAACTTGATCAGAACTTGAAACTCAAAGTGAGTCCCATCCGCTAGACATAGCAGACGGCACTTGGGAAGGGACGGGACAATCTATGACTGCGCTTCCCGTCGGGCTGTTCGAGACCGACCTGTCTGGCCGTCTGATCACGGCAGATGATTCGTTCCGTGCTCTCGCGTTAAGTGGCGGTGTCTTGCCCGTCGGTTCCGCGCCGTGGGCGAACGCACACCCAGGAGATCGAGCAGCGGCGGAATTGTCCTGGCGGCGTCTGCGCGAATCGGGCGAACCACTCACCGCAAACTTTCGGGTCTGGACGTCGGATGGCCGACTCGTCTGGCTCCGTCTCGACACCACACCAAAGCGCGATCTTTTCGGCCAGCACGTCGGATACACCGGCTGCATCACCGATATCACCGAGGAGGTCCATCAACGCCAACTCAGCGAACGCCTCACGGGCCTCCTCGAAGCGAGTCCGGACGCCGTGCTGGTGATCGACCGCCACGGCTCACCCACGTTCACCAATCAAGCAGCCCGGAATCTCTTCGGCGTCGACAGCGCGATCGACCTCGTCCGCGAGCCCGCGATGCGCTCACTGCTCCAGACGCTACGAGACCAGATTCCACGCGAAGTCGTCAACAACCCTGTGAGCGCCGACTGGACGGGCGAGGCTGTCTATCGGGGTCCCGATGGCCTGACCCGAGTGCTCAACGTCACCGTCTACGTGCAGCGGGCACCAGACGGAGCGATCGACTTCTGGGCTGGACAAATCCGAGATGTGACCACGGCCAAGCAATTGCAAGCCGAGTTAACACATCAGGCCAACCATGACGCACTCACCGGCCTACCGAACCGAACTCTGCTATTGCGGACTCTGGCGGATGCCCTGGAGCGCGGTGCGTTCAATCGCCAACAGGTTGGCGTGCTGTTCCTCGACCTCGACAGGTTGAAGGATGTCAACGACAACAGCGGTCATGAAGTCGGCGACATGCTGCTGGCCAGCATTGCCGGCCGGTTGGCGGCTGCCACTCGACCGGCCGACGTGATCGCACGCATCGGCGGCGACGAATTCGTCGTTCTCTGCGAAGGCGCCGTCGACGAACAGATCGTGCTCGAACTTGCCGAACGAGTTCGCGAGGCCCTCAGCGGCCGCCTGATGCTGAACGGCGTCGAGGTGGACATCAGCGTCAGCATCGGCGTCGCGCTCTCCAATCCGCACCATTTGATTGAAGCATCAGCGGCCGAAGAGGCCGTCGCCTTGGTCCGCAACGCAGACACTGCGATGTATCGCGCCAAACGGCGTGGTCGCTCGCGTTGCGAGTTGTTCACGGAAGAGATGATGCGCACGGCAAGAGAGCGCAAGAAATTGTCGGTTTCGCTGGAGCAAGCAATTGCCGACGATCAGATCCGGTTGGCCTATCAACCAATTGTGTCGACCCACACTGGCCGAATGATCGGCGCCGAAGCCCTGCTGCGTTGGTATCACCCGGAACATGGATTACTGATGCCTCGCGATTTCATCCAGTTGGCCGAGGAGAGCGGCATCATCGTCCCGATGGGCGACTGGGTCATTCGTCAGGCTTGTCGAGATGCCAGAGCCTGGATCGATGCGGGCCTCGTTGAACGTGCGTTCAGCGTTCACGTCAACGTGAGTGGCCGGCAGATGTCCGAAGGCAGTTTCGTCGAACGGGTCATCGCGACGATCAGAGAACTGGACCTGCTGCCACAGCAACTGACCCTAGATTTCGACGAAGCAACGCTCTACGGGGACCAGCCCGCAACGCTTCGGGCGCTGCAGACGCTGCGTCGATTCGGGGTCAGCATCGCACTTGACAGCTTTGGCACTGGGATCAGTTCGCTGACGGCGCTGCGTGACTCGCGCGCCGACGTGTTGAAGCTTGACGGCTCGATTGCCTCAACCCTCGGCAGCGACGAAGGAAACAACAACGATCCGATCGTGCGTTCGATCATTCAACTCGCGCATGCGCTGGACATGGAAGTCGTTGCCGAGTGGGTTACTGGAACCGATCAGCTCTACCGGTTGAAGATGCTGGGCTGCGACATGGCCCAGGGGTTCCTGTTCGGCGAGCCGTGTATGGCCGAGGCGTTCGCCGAGACAGCACGGTCCATGCGCCGCTGACAACGCCGCCAGCAGCGCACGATTCCATACACTCGGCGCGTGCACGACCGACTCGCCGACATCGCGACCGTGGCGGTGCTGGCGTTCGTGGGAGTCCGCCTCGCAACGGGACTCCGCCGTTCATTCGCCTCCGACGGGCGCTCTCTCGTCCGAACGATCGTCTCCACCATCACGTGGCGGCACCTCTGGCCGGTTCCGTTCGTGGTCGCCGGTGTGATCGGCGTTGCGTCGTTGCTGCTGCAGATACCGGGCCTCGATTGGGGGTGGTGGTCCGCCTTCGGCGGCGCGGGCAATCCCGTCTTCGGTTCGAGCGAGTCGACGACCGGGACCGTGTGGGAGTGGCTCGTTCCGGCAGCCTTCATCGCAATGTTGATCCCAGCCCTTCCTCTCTTCGCTTACGCAGAGGAGCGGATTTTCCGTCGCGGCGCCCACGCTTGGAGCGGCGCCAAGCGGACAGTCAAAGTCGTCCAGTTCGGCCTTGTCCACGCCCTGATTGGCATCCCGATGGGGACGGCTCTCGCGCTCAGTGTCGGCGGCTGGTACTTCATGGCCTGCTATCTCCGCGGCTTTCGCCGTACCGGATCAGTTGAGCAGGCCACGCTGGAATCGACACGCGCCCACACCGCGTACAACGGTTTGATCATTGCTCTCGTGGTTGTCGCCCTGCTCCTCGACGCCATTCTGTAGCGCACTCGTCGACTCGTCACGTCGTCACGTCGTCACGTCGTCACGCAGGTCCCGCCAACCCGGTGGAAACCACGCCCATGTTCGTGAAGATCCCCGTAGTACGGGGGTTCGCGGGATCATGGGCGCGTTCTTCACCGGTTTCAGGCCGATCGATCACGTCGAACCGCCGTCACGGCTGCAGACTGGTGGCGTGAACCGTGACGTGTCCCGCCCGCAGGAACCGGCCGAAACGCCAGCGGTCGTGGATGTCACAATCGAGCGCAGCGAGAGCGTGGCGATCACTTTCGACGATGGCGTGATCTGCAGCTTCGGGGTGGACCAACTTCGAGCAGCATGCCCGTGCGCCACGTGTCGTGGCTTTCGCGAACGCGGTGAGACAGCGTGGCCCCGTCACGGTCAGCCGACGACGATCTCGATCACGCATGCAGAATTCGCCGGAGCCTGGGGAGTGTCGATCACCTGGAGCGATGGCCACGACACAGGAATCTACGCATGGGAACCGCTGCGCCGCTGGTGGTTGTCCGGTCTCGACGCGACCCTGACCGAAGAGGCTTGACCGATAGCGTCATAGCCATGTCTTTGCCTCAGCCGCCAACGCTGACACACTGTTATCGCCATCCCGAACGAGAAGCCGGACGCCGCTGCACGAGGTGCGGCAAGCCGGCGTGCAGCGATTGCCTGATTCAGGCCCAAGTCGGTTCGCACTGTCTCGACTGCTCCAAGGCTGCTCAGCCAGACATCAAGACGCGCATCAAGTACGCCAACGCCAAGCAGTTCACGCTCATCACGAACATCATCATTGCGCTCAACGTCGCAGTGTTCGTGTGGGTCGCAGCGGCCGATGTCGAAACGATCTCGGGCGGCCTCGGTGGTGGCGGCGGCACATCGAAGCTCCAGTTCGATCTCGGCCTCAACCGCACGGTCCTGCAGTTGGGAGTCGATTTCCCGAACACGATCAACTCAGACCACAGCTATCAGTGGTACCGCCTCGTCACGAGCGGGTTCTTGCACTTCGGGATCCTCCACATCCTGCTCAACATGTACTTGCTCTACCTGCTCGGTCAGCTGTTGGAGAGAAGCCTCGGTCGCACACGGTTCGCACTGCTGTACACGGCTTCGCTGCTGGGCGGCTCTGCCGGCGTGTTGCTGTTCACCGATCAGGGCATCTCCGGCGGCGCTTCCGGAGCGGTGTTCGGTCTGATGGGAGCGGCCGCAATCAGCATGCACCGTCAGGGGATCAATATCTTGAACACCGGTATCGGTCGCACCCTCGCGATCAACCTGCTGATCACGTTCGTCCTTGGCAGTTCGCTCGGTATCTCCATCGGTGGACACCTCGGCGGCGTGGCGGCCGGAGCCATTTGCGGTGTCGTGATGATGGCCCCGAAGTGGAAGCCATTCCCGAAGTGGGCCACATATGCCGCGCCGATCGCAGTCTCGGTACTTTCCATCGTCATCTCCGTCGTCAGGGTCGGTTAGAACTCGGGCGGCCTGGGTCGCCTTCTGTTGGACTGATCGCTCCGGAACAGGAGTGAATTGTCGGTCAGTGAAGTCACGGACAGCGACCGCCGGTGGAGTGGACGACCGATCGCTCCGGAACAGGAATGAATTGTCGGTCAGTCCCGGCGATCGGCCGTAGCCGGCGGCGGCGCGATGTGCACGGGTGTATCCGGCCTCGTTCAGACCCCGTGCGCTCGCCCGGCGACATCGCGCCTGGTCAGGAACTCTGTCACACCCCCCGTGCACACTGTCCACATGAGCACGAACGCACTCCCCCAGCAGCTCAGCCTGCTCAGTTCCGCTTCCGTCCCGCCTCAGTTCCGCCTCGATGAGCGCACCCGCCGGTCCGGTCTTGCCCACGTCGCCGCACTCCGCGCCCAAATTCAAGCCCAGGCCGCAGCCCGCAACTTGGCGCCACGGGGCCGGATGACCCAAAACCGCTCCCGCAGCCGGAACCCTGATCAGGCTGCTGACCAGGCCACCAGCCAGACCACTGGTCGGAACGTCGCTGCCTGACCAATTCCCGTTCTCACTATTTCCCGCCTGACCATCCCCCGCTGGTCAGAAGGGACCGTGTTAGATCACCCGGCGCTCGGCGCCAGGTCCTTCACGGCCTGCCAGTGCTTGAGGTCAGGGTCCAGGCCAAGGATCGCCAACGATGTCGTCGTGACGCCGTTGTCGAAGTACCGCTGGATCGTGGCCCGGCACTGGGCGGGCGAGCCATGGACGATGATGTCGTCGACGACCTCGTCGGGGATCGCGGCCAGGGCGGCCTTGCGATCGCCTGCCTTCCAGGCATCCCACATCGGCTGCAGCAGTTGGCCGCGACCGAGCCATTCGTGGAAAGCGGCGTACACAGGCACGTTGAGATATGCCGCAATCGCAAAGCGTCCAGCGGCGCGGACGACCTCTGCGTTCTCGCTTGGACAGACGAAGATTCGACAGACGATCTCTTTGGGCACCCCGCCTGCGGCATGATTGACCACGCTGGCGACCTTGGTCACGTCGTCGGCCGACAGCCAGTTGATGATCGTTCCGTCCGCCTCGCGCGCCGCCAACTTCAGCATGCCTTCTCGAAGGGCGGCGACCAAGATCTTCGGCGGCTGCTCCGGCCTGATGCCAAGCCGGAATCCGTTGACTTCGAACGTGTCGTACTTTTTGGCCACTTTCTCGCCGCTCAGCGCGTCCTTCAGGAACCGGACGACATCGCGCACTTTTCTGTACGGCTCAACGAACGGGATGCCATTCCAACGTTCGACGATCACATTGCTGCTCGATCCAATGCCGATTGCGAACCGCCCCGGCGCTGCGTCGGCCATACTCGCCACACTCTGGGCAAAGCAGGCGGGCGAGCGGGTGTAGGCCGGCACGATGGCGGTTCCGAGGCGCAACCGAGGCTCCCACGCAGCGGCCATCGCCAGCGGCGTGAATGCGTCCGCGCCGTCGCTCTCGGCTGACCAGATATCGGTGTAACCGAGATCAGCCAGTTCGGCCAATTTGTCGCGATGTCCGTGCAATGGTCCTGGAAGGGGCACCGTCATACCCGGCCGGATCGGCAATGCAGCGGCGGGAGTCCGGGAGCTCTGGCCCGTTGATTCGTCGGTCATGACGGTTCCTTCTGTCGAGATCGGTCGGCGAGGTCGTTCTCCTCACCCTTCCAGAATCGGACGATGCAACTCTGACTGGCCGTCGCCATCAGCGTTCCGTCCTCGGCGAACATGTGCACGAGGCC
>JANOQU010000313.1:0-3933 GCA_031422355.1 Actinomycetes bacterium | reverse complement strand
CTCACGGGCGCGCCGACGGTCGCCGAGGCAAATCACAGCGTTCGTCATCATGACGTTGTTGTTGAGGAACTGGCCGAGTGGCTCGGTGCAGTCGGCGACTGCTTGCTTGTAGGAATCGATCCGGCCCTGCAGGTTGTAGATCGGCTCGAAGTTGAAAGCGATTGCGCCGATTCCGAGTTCGCCAGCGCGGGCAAAGGTGGGCGGGTTTCCGCACGCAACCCAGATCGCCGGATGCCCCGGACCGTTGGGCTTCGGCAGGATGTTGTGAGGCGTCGGGACGGTGAAGTGGTTGCCTTCGAAGGTGTAGTCGAGTTGTTCCCACATTCGCGGGATCTCGTGGACCGCTTCCTCCCATTCGCTCTTGGTCGAGTTTTTGTCGAGCACGTTGAATGTCGCCAATTCGTGGCTGCCCGCCCCGCGCCCCGTGCCCCACTCGAACCGGTTCCCGGTGATGTGGTCGAGCATCGCAACCCGCTCTGCGTTACGCACGGGGTGATTGACACGAGGGGACAGGTTGTTGATTCCAGTACACAGGTGGATGTAGTCGGTCTGGGCCGCTACGTAGCCCATCATGACCTCAGGGGCCGACATGTGGCTGTACTCGGCGAGGCCGTGGTGTTCGCCGAACCAGGCGTACTTCCAGTTGTGCTTGTCGGCGTGGATCGTGTATTCGGCCTCACGCATCAACGCAGTGTGCTCGGATGGGCTGTGGTGCGCAGCCGGACCCGGGATGTACCCATTCAAGAAAATGCCGAACTCCACAGTGACCCCTCTCGCGTCGGGTCCGAACCGGACCGCGCCCCAATGTTAACGCAAGACATTAATTCTGTCGAGACCGGATGCTCGGTTGGCATACTGGGCGTTGCTTTCGAACATGGGACGATCACCAATGCGCACATCACTCGCTGAACTCCTCGAGACCCGGCAATTCCTGCTGGCCGACGGCGCGACCGGCACCAATTACATGGAGCGGGGCCTCGGGCCGGGCGAGCCGCCGGAGCTCTGGAACGTCGAGCACACCGATCGGGTTCAGGGGCTTCACCAAGATTTCGTCGACGCAGGTGCCGACATCATTCTCACCAACAGCTTTGGCTGCACCGCCAACCGCCTGCAGTTGCACAAGGCGGAATCGCGGGTTCACGAACTCGCAAGCGCCGCGGCGCAACTCGCCCGCCAGGTTGCCGATGCTTCACCGCGGCCTGTAGTCGTCGCCGGCTCGGTCGGGCCTCTCGGTGAGTTGTTCGAGCCTCTCGGAGCGCTGACTCACGAGACCGCCGTCGCAGCATTTCGGGAACAAATCGAAGGGCTCAAGGCAGGCGGCGCAGACGTTGCCTGGATCGAGACGATGTCATCGGTCGAGGAAGTTCGAGCGGCGGCCCAAGCGGCGATCGACGCTGACATGCCATACACAGCGACGCTGTCGTTCGACACCGCTGGCCGCACGATGATGGGAATCCTGCCAGAGAACGTTCCGGCGATCTTCGAGGGATTGTCGGTGCCGCCACTTGCGATGGGCGCCAACTGTGGCGTGGGCGCGAGCGACATCCTCGTGTCCCTGCTGGGCATGTCAGGGGCCGACGCCGACAAAGTGTTCATTTCCAAAGGCAACTGCGGTGTCCCGCAATTCCAGGGCGCCGAGATCGTGTACAGCGGAACCACCGAGGTCATGGGGACCTACGCCGGACTTGCGA
Organism: Actinomycetes bacterium; assembly: GCA_031422355.1. Lineage (GTDB taxonomy): Bacteria > Actinomycetota > Acidimicrobiia > Acidimicrobiales > Ilumatobacteraceae > WLMZ01. The sequence continues at coordinate 2,242 of JANOQU010000313.1, read as the reverse complement.
TCGCGGCCGGGGCACGCATCATCGGCGGTTGCTGCGGCACGTCGCCCAAGCACCTGGCTGCGATGCGCGCCAGTATCGACGACGCGACCGCGGCGGCAGTCGAGCTCGGAACAGTCGCCGAACGGCCGACCTTGTCCGACATCGTCGCCAAGATCGGGCCACTGACGAACTCTGCGCCCAATGCATCGAGCGGCGAGGGCCGCGAGCGATCACGAGCCCGCCGCGGCTGATTGCGGCAAGGCTGATTTCGGCAAGACTGCCCGAATGCCGAATCTGACACCGACAGATCCATTCGGTCAGTCCGCGTTCGATCTCAGTGGTCGAGTCGCAATCGTCACGGGCGCCGCTGGTGGGATCGGGCTGGCCGTATCGACGGTGCTTGGTCGCGCCGGTGCTGCGGTGGTGATGGTCGACATCCAAGCCGATCTGGTGTGCGAGCGTGCTGACGAACTCTCTGCCGGCGGCCTGCGATGCTCCGCGGCCGGCCTCGATGTGTCGTCGAAAATCGACGTCGATGCATTCGTCGCCGACGTCGGCCAGCGCTTTGGTCGCCTCGACGTCATGGTCAACAATGCTGCGATCATCGACGACACCTCACCAATGACCGTCTCAGAAGACGTGCTCGATCGAGTCCATGCAATCAACTTCAAGGGCACTGTGTTCTGCTCTCAGGCAGCAGCACGGATCATGATCGCGGCGGCTTCTGGCAGCATCATCAACGTGACGTCCGGTGTCGTCGATGTCGCGACGGCGGGCGTCGCTGGTTACTCGACGTCGAAGGCGGCCGCAGCGCAATTCAGCCGAGGGCTGGCAATGGAACTAGCGCCGCTCGGGGTCAGGGTCAACACCGTTGCGCCTGGTTGGACGGACACGCCGATGAACGAGCGTCACGTGCTTGCCAACGATGGTTCCCTCGACGCCGAACGCAAGGCCGCGTACGTCGCAATGCGTGCCGCGTCGGCGCCACTCGGCAGGGCAGGGGATCCGTTCGACCAGGCATATGCGATCCTGTACCTCGCTTGCGACGTGTCCCGATTCGTCACCGGGATGGTCTTTCGGGCCAACGGTGGCGCAACCATGCCCTGGTAGCGCCGCTCGGTGGAGAGTGGACCCCGTTCGATCTGGCAGGGTCTCGACATGGTCATCAACAAGCTGCGCGAATCAAAGATCCTCGTCACCGGAGTCGCTGGCCAGATCGCGTTTCCGATGGCCCGATTTCTTGCCGAAGACAACGACGTGTGGGGCTTGGCCAGGTTCAGCGAATCGGGAAGTCGAGAGCGTGTCAGCGCTGCGGGGATCACGCCGGTTGCATGTGATCTCTCCCTCGGCGACTTGGCGGCGGTGCCTGATGACTTCGACTACGTGATCCATCTCGCTGCATACCAGGCACCCGGCGTGGATTATGACGCCGCGATCAGCGCGAACGCAGAAGGGACGGGGTTACTGCTTCAACATTGCAGATCGGCCAAAGCTGCGCTCGTGATGAGCACCTTTTCGATCTACAAACCGCAGCCTGACCCGATGTTTGTCTTCGACGAGGCCGCGCCGCTCGGTGACGTGAATGCGCAACACGCACCGACGTACTCGGTGTCCAAGATCGGACAGGAGGCCGTCGCCCGGTTCTGCGCGCGTGCGTTCCAATTGCCGGTCACGATTGCACGGATGAATGCGTCATACGGACCCGGCGGCGGCCTACCGGCGATGCACGCCGACATGATCGCCAAGGGCGGCCCAGTGACCACCCGCTGGGAGCCGTGTATGTACAGCCCGATCTATGAAGACGACATCAACACCCAGGCGGCCGCTTTGCTCGGCGCGGCGACGGTGCCGGCAACCATCGTCAACTGGGCGGGCGACGAAGCGGTCAGCGCTCAGCAGTGGTGCGCCTACGCAGGAGAACTGTTGGGGGTGATCCCCGAGATCATCGTCAAGCCGCTGCACGAGACGCTGCGTGGTTCCATCTCCGACAACACCAAGCGGCTCTCGATCACCGGCCCGTGCAGCGTCGACTGGCGCGAGGGAATGCGTCGAACCATCGCGGCCCGCCACTGATCACGGTTCAGTCAAGCCTGGTCAAACCGGCGCGAAGCGAATCAACTGCGGGGGACGGTGATCCAGGGGACGTCTTTGTCGACTCGGGGTTCACCCGGGAGCCCGAGCACCTGCTCGCCGAGGATGTTGCGCATGATCTCGCTCGTGCCACCCTCGATCGAATTGGCCCGGACCCGCAGGAACGCGTGGC
>JANOQU010000312.1:0-1508 GCA_031422355.1 Actinomycetes bacterium | reverse complement strand
CTCGAACGCGGCCTCCTCCACGACACCCGACGCCTCGAAGAAATCCGCAACTGGATCCAAAACACCCCTTGACACAAATAGGAGCTTCACACCCTGAGAGCGCGCCAGGCCGCCTACCCAAGTCCATAGATCCAGAAATCTGGATGGATTTCCCTCCAAGCTGGACGGAAACCCAACCGCATCGCTGAACGGAACAACCTCCTGGCCGGCGGCGACCAGACGGCTACGCAGGTCAGTCTGGTGGTACCGCCGTGACGTCGAGGGCAGCGACGGCGCCGATCACGAGGGTCGCAGGCGAGTCGATGTCGACGTCGGCGAGTTCGTCGATGCGGCAGCGGACAACAAGCTGCTCGGCGGTGGTGGCACGACGGATCGCGGCGACAGGCGTGTCGACCGGCATGCCACCGTCGATCAGCGCAGCTGCGATCACGCCCCGTTGACGGACGCCCATCAACACCACAATTGTTCCACCGGCCTGTGCCAGGGCAGTCCAGTTGACCGGCAGTTCACCGTGTTGGCGGTGGCCGGTCACGACCGTGAATGAAGCCGACAGGCCGCGGAACGTCACCGGGATGCCAGCTGCGGCCGGCCCGGCGACAGCCGATGTGATGCCCGGGACGATCTCGCAGGCTATGCCGGCTGCGGCGAGCACGATCGCCTCTTCCCCACCACGGCCGAACACGAACGGATCACCGCCCTTCAAACGGACGATCCGCTTTCCGTCACGAGCCAACCGAACGAGGAGGTCGTTGGTGTGCTCCTGAGCGACGCCGCGGCCGGGCTGCTTGCCGACATCGATCAATTCAGCGCCGAGTGCCACGAGTTGCAGAACACCCCGACCGACCAGCGCGTCGTGAACGACGACATCGGCTTCGGCGATCAAGCGCGCGGCCCGAACCGTCAGGAGATCCGGATCACCCGGTCCAGCGCCGACAAGCGCGACGTGACCGAACGACACGGCTCCTTCAGTCACGATTGGTCAGTCACGCTTCAGCATCAGCTTCGGCGCGCCGGCGGCGCTTGACCACCGGCGCTGGGAGCACCGTGACCAACTGTTCCGTACCCACGCGCGAACAGTAGTCGCCGAAGCTTTCACCACCTGCCGCGTGGGCCGCGTACTCCGCAAACACGGGCGCGAGCAATGCTGGAATATCTGCAAGCGCAACATCGGAACGCAACCGCTCGGCCATCCGCTCACCGCCGACCGACCCACCGACATAGATGTCGTAGTTGGTCTTGGTTCGTCCGACGACTCCGATCTCGGCGGTGTAGGGCCGAGCGCAACCGTTTGGACAGCCGGTCATGTTCATCCGGATCGCAGCTCCACCGATGCCGTTGTCAGCGAGAGATTTGTCAAGCAGTTCCACGAATTGGGGCAGGACTCGCTCTGCCTCACCGAGGGCTTGGGCACAGGTCGGCAATGCCGGGCAGGCAATCGAAAGTCTGGTCAGTGCCGACACGTCATCGGCCAATGCGACCCCGTGTTCACGCAGCAGCGCTTCGACCTT
>JANOQU010000311.1:0-6934 GCA_031422355.1 Actinomycetes bacterium | reverse complement strand
GGCAATTTCCAACTCGTTTCGTCGCGTCCGGTCGTCGTCGAACGCAGCCATCGATCGGAGATGGATGCCATAGCCATCCATCTCGAACGCCACCATCAGGTCGGGATAACTCCAGTCCAGCTCGAAGGTGGTACCCGACGCCAGGGTGACGATGTGGTGCAGTTCCGGGGTCGGCATTCCATGACGAACGAGAAGTTCGCCGAGTTCCATCTCGGCTAGAGAGTCGGCCTCTTCCTTGGTGAGTAGGCGCGCCGCAAGTAACGACTCCAGGCACGGAATACCCGGATGCTTCCGAGCGGAGATCAACTCGGCGTCGATGTCCACCAATTTCACGATCCCTGTCGACATCCAGGTGTCCATGAATCGGCCGACGGTCGGTTGCGAAACGACGGTCGCACAATCGAGAAGCGTCCGCGCCGCCGTCGTCACCATTACATTGCGGACGAGTCGCGAGGGCGGAGCGCTGTTCACCCGGTGGGCTGCCAAGCCGGGGCGGTTCACTCGCTGGGTCAGTGAGATCTCCGCCAGATCACAAACAAAGTTGCGCATACCGTGCATAGCCACTGCCATCCGATGCGATACAACGGCCCCCGATCCGCCGGCAAGAGTTGCCGCCATCGCCCGTTGGTCGATCGTTGGGGGCGAAACCGGATCGACGAATACCCCACGAAACACCGCGACCAATGATCCCGATGTCAGCAGCAGATCAATCTGGCGCGGCGACAGCCCCGCGCCGAGGCACTGCTGGCGCGTGACGACGCCATGTTGTGCCGTCACGAGCGGGTGAAGGCTGGTCTTCATCTCCTACTGAGTGCTTCGAGAACCGAGAATTGGAAAAGAAATGCGAATCCCCGGGGATTTGCCACCTCTGGCGTGGCAGATCTCCGGGGATTTGCCACATCGGGGCTCAGGGACGGCAGCCGTGTGCGTACTGTGTGCCAGTGCCGTTGACTCGATCGCTGACGTGGCGGCTGCTTCCGTGGTTGATACCGATCGCCTTGATCTTCGTTGGATTGATCGTTGTCGCGGCAAGTTTGTCCGACGCCGACAAACCCACGGACGTCGACGGCGACGCCTTCCCGACGAATGTGCGCGCACTGGTGACCGACAACGCCCTACCGTGGGCCGTCTCCCAAGTCGGCGTTGGCGTGACCACCGAGATCAACGAAGTCGCAATGGTGGACGTCGCGGCGACCGGTTCATCGACCTACTCGGCTCGCTCCGTCGTCATTCGCTTCGACAGCCTGACCATCGCTGCCCCGCTACCCGGTGCGACCGCAGCAACGCTGGCCGAAGCGGATTCCAGCACGGTAGCGACATGCGTCGTATGGGATGTGGACGTCAGCGCAGGGGTTGTCGTGGCCCGTTCAGCATTCGAAGTCGAACGTCGCACCGGGCGCCACGACGACTCCGACACGGATGCGTTGGCTGAATTGTGCCGGTCAGCGGCATGACGACCGATCAACGAATTCGGCTCCCACACACCTGAGCATCGTCACGAAATCTCTCAAGATCATCACCCTCAGTGCCGATCTGAAGGCGGAAGGCGGGAGGCGAAGAATGTCGAATGTGATTCCAACGATTGTCGAACTGGACTTCCATCCGGTCGTGCTCAATGTCGGTGAGTTGTACGTCCTGGACACACTCCTGAAGTTGGACGACGAATGGACCGTCTACGTCCAACCGCTGATCGGCCAGCATCGGCCCGACTTCATCGCGGCCCACCGCGCGCACGGTGTGTGCGTCGTCGAGGTCAAGGATTGGCAACCGGGCTCGGCGCGCGAAACCGAGCACGGAACCATTGAGTTGGCAGACGGCGATCGCTGGGAGCAGACGTCGGAGTCCCCATACGTCGACGTCGGTTTAGCCCGCCGAGCGGTGGTCGATCAGTTCTTCGACGGCGACGACAACGACCCCAGCGCCGTTCGAGGGATCGTCGTTCTTGCCCATTTCTCCACCGCCAAGCGTGTGCGCTTTTGCGCAGAGCACCGTCACTCGATGCTCGCCATTGGATCTCGGTGTGGGGCGGGCATGCCCTCACTTGCGATCTCGATTGCGTCATCTCCGGCCACCCACGGCCAGTCCAGCACAACATCTCGTCTGCGTCGTTGGCCAACCTGCATCGCCATTGTCACGATCAGGCAGAGACTCAAACGTCCCAATGTGCGTAATCGACCGACGACTGCGGTCAGTCGCGACGGAGCGGGGCGAGCGCTTCGGCCAGGCCAGCGACGGTCCAGCGGTCATCCTGTTCGACCTTGTCGCCCATCGCCCAGGTGTCGACCCGCGTGACGTTTCCACCTTGAACGAAGAAGGTTTCTCCGCTGAATGCGCAATCAGCGGTGGACAGATAGGCGACGAGGGGCGAGATGTTGGCCGGATCCCACATGTCGAACGCCCCTTCTTTGGGTGCCATGATGTCTTCCAATCCGGGTGTTGCGAGCGTCAGTCGGGTGCGGGCACCGGGCGCGATGCAGTTGCTCTTGACTCCGTATCGGACGAGTTCCTTCGCACAAATTTGGCTGAAGGTGGCGATGCCGGTCTTGGCGGCTCCGTAGTTGGCTTGGCCCGGATTGCTGAACAAACCTGACGTCGAGGATGTATGGACGACGTTGCGAGGCTTATCGATGCCGGACTTGGTCTGCTCTCGCCAGTATGCAGCGGCCCAGCGGGTCGGGGCAAAGTGACCCTTGAGGTGCACCGCGATCACCGAATCCCACTCCTGCTCGGTCATGTTGACCAACACTCGGTCGCGCAGGATGCCTGCATTGTTGACGAGGATGTCCAAATCGCCGAACGCTTCGACTGCGCTGTTGATCAGGCGTTGGGCACCTTCCCAATCTGCCACGTTGTCGCCATTGACGATTGCCTCACCGCCCATCGCCCGGACTTCGGCGGCGACTTCCTCCGCAGGTGTGGCATCGGTACCGCTGCCGTCGTTTGCTCCGCCGAGATCGTTGATGACGAGCTTGGCTCCCTCGGCTGCGAAGAGCAGCGCGTGCTCTCGACCGATACCTCGGCCCGCTCCGGTTATGATGGCTACGCGTCCGTCAAGTGATCCCATTCCGGCGACGCTAACCAGTGGACCCGCTTCGGTGCGAACGCGAGTTGCCTCAGCCAGTCGCAGCCGTGGTGGTCGGTGGCGTGGTCGCGACGGTGGTTTCGGGCGGCGGGGTATAGGTCAGATCGACGACCGCGCCGATCGGTAACGGCTGCCCGGCCACGACAGGCTGGCCGGCGACCGACACTCCAGTCAACGGTGCGCTGCCGTCGGTCGGTCCGCTGACCGCGCCGACGTCGAGTCCGACAGCCTCGATTGCGGCGAACAACTGATCGTAAGTCAGGCCATCGAAGGCCGGCATGGCGACGAGTTCGACGCCCTTGGAGACCGCATAGACGACGGTCTCACCGGCAGCCAGTTCCGTGCCCTCTGGCAGGCTCTGATCTGCCACGAGCCCGGCGACGAACTCGTCACTGAAGATGTCCGCGTCGCGAACGACCATCAACCCGAGGTCGGTCATCATCTTGATCGCCGTTGCTTCATCGAGACCTTTCAGATTGGGGACAGTGCGCGGTGCAGGGCCCTTGGAGACCGTCACCCCGACGACAGTCTGTTGCATGACCTCGGTTCCGGCGACGACCAACGGCTGCTCGGCGATCATCCACGAGATCACCGAACCCGCAGGAACGTCGTCGCAGGCAAGTTCCCCGGCAAGCGGCACCTTTTCGCAAAAGACCTCTTTGTCGAGGGCAATCGACAGATTGACCGCAGCCAACGTTGCCGTTGCGGCCTCGACCGTCTGGCCCGTGACATCTGGCAAGACCGACAGCGTCGGCCCGTCGCTGACGACGAAAATGATGGTGCTGCCCTCTTTGAGATTCGCTCCCGCTGCCGGGTCGGTCCGGATGACGTTGCCGAGCGGTTGGACGTCGTTGCGCTCCTTCTGCACGACGACAGCCCAATCCTTACCGGACACCTGGTTCCGGGCGACCGCTTCGGCTTGGCCAACGAGATCGGGCACCGCAAACGACTTTTCGGACAGCAGTCGGTTGGCGACAAACGCTCCGACGGCGGCGGCGACGACCACGATCAAGATGGCCACCAGCCAACCGATACGTCGGCGTTTCGGCTGGACGAACTCGTCGTCACTCTGGTCGTACAAGCGCGGCTCGACGCCGTCGCTGGCCAGAACCCTCGGGGCGATGAGGAGCGGGGCATCATTCGATGCTCGCGGCGCGGCCGGCGCCGGCCGGAGCCCGGACGTCGGCGCCACAGACGGTGCGGCGACTCGGGCCGCATGCATAGGTGTCGACGACGTCGGTGAAGATTCAGTGGCCATCTTGATCGACAGTTCCCGCGGCGACGATTGACTGACCTGCGCAATCGGCATCGATGGAAACTGCGATGGAGAAGGAGGTTCCAGCGGCGGCGCCGGGACCACTGCCGCAGCAACGTCCGCATCCGCCGAGGTCATGTGCGGTACTCCGTCAGTGTCTGCATTGACCATCACGATGTCCAACTGCGGCGGGGCCGACGCCAAGGCATTGATGGACTCCGTGGCCGGAGCGGGATTTTCATCCGAAACTGGTTGCACAGCACCCGAAGAAGGTTCATGGGCGACCGGATCTGCCGGCGGCATCGGAAGAACGACGGCCTGGGCAATTGTCGGCTCCGGCCGCTGCATGGGTCCGGTCGGATCACCCGGACGACGCATTCCGCCGGTCGAATCGCCAGTGCCGACGATCGGCAGAATGCCAGGCCGTGGCAACTTCTCGGCGGCCTGGACCAGCACGCGACCGAACTCGGCAGCCGAATAGCGGTCCGCTGCCCGGGCGCTGCCAGCCCGAGATAGCACCGAAGCGAGCGGTCCGAAATCAGCCGAGACAGGCATCAGTTTGTCGATCCGTGCGTTGAGCGTCGCAACCGTGGAGTCTGACGCGAATGGAACCTGGCCAGTGACAGCCTCGATCATCACGAGGCACAACGAGTAGATATCCGTCGCCGAGTCCAATGTCGCGTCGTCGGGGGTTCCACCCTTTGCCTGCTCGGGCGACGCATAACGAGCGGCATCGATTCCCGCGGCCGATGGTTCAGCCCACGTTTGTTCGGCAACCATCCGGGAGATGCCGACGTCGAGAATGCGCAGGTGGCGGTCGTCGCCGAATGCGAGGTTGGCGGGCTTGAGGTCGCGATGGATCACACCTCGGCGGTGCATGTAGTCGAGACCCCGGCACGCGTCGAGGCCGACCATCAGCGCTTGCGAAGGAGTGAGGAGGCGACCGCGGTCGAGCATGTCTCGCAAGCTGCCACCGCTCAGGTGTTCGAGCACCAAATACGGGACGACAGTGCCTTCGACCTCTTCGACCCCCCAGTCGTAGACCGCGTTCAGATTGGGATGATTCAGCGACCCGGCGACCTGGGCTTCCAGACGGAACCGGGCCGCGAGCGCATCGGTCTCGACGAACTGGGGAAGCATGATCTTGACGGCGACCGGGCGCTGCAGTTGTTCGTCGACGGCGTCGAGGACAATGCCGTGTGCGCCCACGCCGCGGCGCTGTTGCAATCGGTAACGCCCGGCGAGTGCACGACCGATGAGCGCGTCGTTGGTAGCCATGGGAATCTGAAACTATCGGCTGCGGTTGCGAGTTGGACCGCGGCGTTCGCCGGCGTGCGGTTTTCGCACGCAAGGGTGGGAACGGCGATCGAGACGATGAGAATGGTCTCGTGAAACGCTTCACCTTCGCGAACAGGCTGACGAACCGGTCGGCCATTGGCCGGGTGGCCGCAAGTCTGGCCATTGCCGTTGGCTTCGTGCTTGTATTCCTCGGCGTCAACGCATCCGTCACCGGAAGCGATGCCCAGAAACTGCCGAGCGAACTCGAAAGCATCCAGCCGGTTCGTAACGCAACCCAGGTTCTGTCCCAAGAGCGGGTCCAGGTGGATCTTGCAGAGGGGTACACCGGCGAACTGACGGTCAACGGCGTCGAGATCGAGACGTTCAACCTGGCCGACATCGAGTCCGAACCAGGGGCATCTGTCAGCCTTCCGAAGGCAACGATTTTCGAACCGGGCAACGACACGTTGACATTCATTCCCAGCGAGGGCGCTGGGATCGAGGCGTTCACGACCGGCATCAATACCGTGCGAGTCGTGTACTGGAAAGTCATTGACGGGCGGGCGTTCTCGAAGTCGTTCACCTGGCAATTCGATGTGATCTAGCCCTTAGCCGGGAGGGATCTCGCCGGTCTCCAGGAGATACTCGAAGCCAGCAGAATCGAGGATCGGGAGTCCGAGATCGGTGGCCTTGGTCAGCTTCGACGCCCCGGGTTCGGCACCGACAACCACTGCGAAGGTCTTGGCGCTCACGCTTCCCGGGCTCTTTCCGCCACGGTCCTTGATCGCTGCCTCTGCCGCCTCACGGCTGTAGCCATCGAGGGTGCCGGTGACGACGACTGCCTTTCCGGCCAATACCTGGGCCAGCCTGCTGACGGTCACATTGCCGAACTGGACGCCGGCGGCCCGAAGCTTGTCGATGAACTGGGCGTTTGCCTCGACCGCGAACCATCGCTTGATCGACGAAGCGATGATGCCACCGAGGCCTTCGGTGAGAGCAAGATCGGCCTCGCTCGCATTCATGATCGCATCCAAGTTTCCGAACGCCCGACTCAACCCGTCCGCAGCTGATGGCCCGAGATGTTTGATTCCGAGCGCTGTCAGCAACTTGGGAAGCGGCCGATCCTTGGACGCCTGAATCGCATCGATCAGCCGTTCCGCGCTGATCTTGGCGAATCCTTCCAATTGCAACAACTGTTCCACGGTGAGCGAATAGATGTCCGCCGGGTCCGTCACCAGACCGGCTTCGCTCAGTTGCACGACCGTGCGTTCGCCAAGACCTTCGATGTCCATTGCGCCGCGCGTCGCGAAATAGATGAT
>JANOQU010000310.1:0-2457 GCA_031422355.1 Actinomycetes bacterium | reverse complement strand
GCTGCCGATGCCGGTCTCGGCTGCGGCAGGTGCGCCAGGTACGAGCGGAGGTTGGGCGTAGATCGCGGAGCGGCTGTGACCGCCAGGTCGCCACGCTGACGCTCTGTGTCGAGTACGAGTTGACGGATCGAAGCAGGCAGCTCAGCCACAGAGTGCTGGGTCAACCACTCGATGAGGGACGCAGATGTTTCATCGCCGGCCAATGCACCGGCGATCTTGACCGGGTCCAGGCGGTAGACGCGAACACTGCTGTCCGATGTCACGGTGGCGAGAGATTCGAGGCGACTCCGAATCGCGGGGTCCAACGTAGGCGGGGTAACGACGGTGTGGTCGGCTTGGACGACGAACGTCGACTCCAGATCAGGCAGCAATTCTCGGACACGTTCCGGTTCGGTGAGCAAGACCCTCGACAGCGGCGTCAGGGCAATCGGGCCAACCGGCTCGATCACGTCGAGAGCGCGCAATGATCCGGCGAGTTCGTCCGTGTCGATCGATCGACCGACGTGATGCTGGCTCGTGATCCACGCCTGTAGGTCTGCCTCGGCGATTGCGGAGTCATTGTCCAACTCGAGCAGGTCAGCGAGGAACTGACGAATGAACGCCTTCGGCGGGCCACCCGCCGCGTCGCCACGGGATTCGTCCATCCAGATCCGAACCAACTGATACCACTGATCTGCTACATGCATTGTCTGGAACACTTCGCTGGCGGACCGAACGAGCGCGTACTGGAACTGCCATCCCGCAGTCCGGCCCCTGCCAACGAGTTGCGACAGTTCCTCGATCAGGCCAAGGCTCTCGCCCAGTGCAAACATCGTCGTCACGGTGCGTTCAGTCTGGCCAAGTCGCTTGGCAAGGTCTCTGAACGTCTTGACGCCGACTCCGCCAGCCTTGAGGCCAGCCAGTGGTTCGTTGTCCATCCGCCGCAGCAGCGATGCGAGGTTGCTCGGCGAAACGGGCGTACGAACTGTCCGGGATGGAATCGAGACTGGCTGTCCGGTCCACGCCGGCGGCCAACTCACGACGATGCGACATTCCAGCGCCGTCAGCACTTCCCGCCAGATCGAGATTCTGGCTCGCTCCAAGTCGACGAAGACAAACCCGAATCCCTGAAGTTCGAGGACGGCTTGGATCGACTCGCCGCCTGGAAATCGGTTCGGGTATAAAGCCGCAAGTCGAAGCGGGTGGGTCTCGACACCGAGCGCCGCCAACGAACAGCCGATGCCACCGGCCTGAGCGAGTTGCTCGAGCATGACCTGCCCCGACGGGCTGAGCGTCGAAGCAATGCGCTGCACCGATTCCCCATCCGCAATCAACCGCATCAGCTCGCGGATGCGTGCGGCCGTGCTCGACGGCAGGTGGTGGTCGGTGTGTCGTCGCAACATTCCGACGAGATCCTCGTTTCGGAGCAAGCCGCGTTCGAGCGCGTCCTGCAAACGGGCGCCGGCGACGTGCACTCTGTCGGCAACCCCGGGCCGAAGCACGACATACCCAAGCGTTGGGTCGATCAGGACGCGATCGGTCAACTCCGCAACGATCGCCGTGCGATGCGCGACCGTCAGCATCGGAGCCTCACGGACGAAGTCGTCCTCGGTCAACGCTCCATCGAAAGAACTCGCGAGGCTGACAAGAACGAGCGCGTGGGGACTGAGCATCTGCAACGTGGTCGTCAGCGTCGAGAACTCGACCATGGCTGTCGCAACCTTGCGGAGTGAGAGCGGCGCGCTCATCCGCTCCATCACATGAGGAACTGCGGCGAGCGTTCGCGACAGTTGTGAGGGTGACATCGCCGTCAGTGCCGCAAGTCGGTCGGCGGCTGGATCCCTGGGAGACATTGGGCGAAACGCTACCGATCCGACACGGCGTACAGCGGAGTGCTATTCGGCAATGACGTACGCAATTGCAATCAGGTCACTGTGGGTCAGGGACAGATGCCAACGACGAACCCCTCGCGTCTCGGCGAGCGCAGCGGCGGCACCGGACACCAACAGCACCGGCATCCCCGACTGCTCGCGACGTACCGAGACGTCGTGGAACCCGAATGCTCCCAACCCGACACCGAGCGACTTCATCACGGCCTCACGCGCTGCGAAGCGAGCCGCCAGTGAAGGCACCGGGTCCGCCTTGGCAGCGACATAGGCAAGTTCGTCGGCAGTGAACAACCGCTCGCGCATCGACGGTGTCCGCACCAACGACGTTCGGAACCGTTCGATCTCGACCGCATCGACGCCAATCCCGATCATCTGAACCAACGACCGAGGCTGTGAACCGCTTCCGCGCACAGGCCCAATGTGATCACTCGCGCCAGTGGTCGGCGGTTTCGCTGATCGGCAGGATCAGGAGGTCAGCGACGGAGACCTCGCCGAGCCTGTCATCGCGGAAAGTGCCCTCGGTTTCGGTGACCCAGTCGACCAGACGGTTGTAGCGGCGGTCGTAGCCTTGCAGGACTCCCCGCATCGC
>JANOQU010000309.1:0-5893 GCA_031422355.1 Actinomycetes bacterium | reverse complement strand
CCAGAGGGTCCGGCAGGCGCGCCGGGTGCAATTGGGCCGATGGGTCCAGAGGGTCCGACGGGTGCGACAGGTGCGCCGGGTGCGATTGGGCCGATGGGTCCAGAGGGTCCGGCAGGCGCGCCGGGTGCAATTGGGCCGATGGGTCCAGAGGGTGCGACAGGTGCGACAGGTTCGATTGGGCCGATCGGTCCAGAGGGTCCAGAGGGTCCAACGGGTGCGACAGGTGCAACAGGCGCACCAGGCGCGACGGGATCGGTGGGCCCAGCCGGGCCGACGTGTCCAGTGCCCGCCGGTTGTGCCGTCATCTTCAGTGGGCTGGACGCGAGGGCCATCGGATCGGACGAAAGTCTCTACTCGTACACCAGTGACAACGCCTGCCTCCACCTCGATCCAGCGGGCACGGCGGCACTCGGGCTGAGTCTGCCGATCGGAGCCACGATCACGGACGTCGGCATGCGATACCGCGATGGCGACGTGGCCGCGTCAACAACGTTCGTTCTCAACGTTGTCGAAGATCTCGGCGTCGGCGATGTCGCCGCCTCGGCAATACTCAACTCATCTGACGGCGCGTTTGTTGACGACGCTCTCGTGCTCCTGCCGGATCTAGCGTCAGCTTCGTCAAGCGCGGTCTACGTACTGCACGCCGACGCTGACGGCGGCGACCAATTCTTCTGCGGGGCCACGGTGACGTACACGTTCTAATTTCTAGCGTCTCTTCTCACGGTACAATCGTGGCATGAGTGTCCGGCTGGCTTGGTCGTGGCCTCGGCGGAAGGGCAGATCATGTCACGTCAGTTCAGGTTCGTTCATGTCGGCGTTGCGGCGGCGATGTGTGTCGCTGCAGCGGTATCGGTTGGTGTTGTCGCGACGTCGGCGCGGCGGGCGGTGCAACGGCGTCTTCGTTCGTTCCGATCGTTCCGTGTCGTTTGGCGGACACACGCCTCGGCGCCGATCATGTCGGTGAGCGGGCGACCGCAATCGGCGCTGGCGAGACGGTCGAGTTCGCGGTACGGGGGATGCATGGCAATTGCATCATCGCCGCGACCGCAACGGCTATCGCGACGAACGTGACGGCGGCGAATCCAACCGCTGCCAGCTTTCTGACAGTGTTTCCATCGGATGCGAGTCCGAGGCCGACGGCTTCGAACTGAATTGGACGCCGACGAGTCCGCCGACGCCGAATCAAGTGACCGTCGGGCTCTCGGCGACGGGGTCGGTCAGTACCTATAACCTTGGTGGAACGGTGGATGTGATCGTCGACATAGTCGGCTACTACGAACCAGCGACGAGCGGCCCCGCCGGGTCGGCTGGACCGGTCGGATCAGCAGGCGCAACGGGACCGGCCGGAGCAGCGGGTGCGACGGGAGCTACAGGGCCGGCCGGACCGAACTGCCCGCCACCGACTGGCTGCACGATCCTCTACGGCGGCGGGAGCGCCGGATCGCCAGCGCAGCAACGTCGGCCAACTACAGCATGAGTTCGTTGAACAGTTGTATTCACCTCGACCCGAGCGGGTATGGAATTCTCGATTTCGCACTGCCGATCGGGGCCATGATCACCGCTGTCGTCGTGCGATATAGCGATGAGGACACAGTGGTGCTCGGTCAGATGCAATTCGAACTGAGGGCAACGTCCAGTGTGACCACAAGTGACGGGATCTTCTCCAACCAACTCACGTCCTCAGGGCCGGCGACGACGAGCGCAGCGCTGACCCTGATCAACCCGCGTCCGGCGGTGTCGAGAAGTGCGCTGTACTTCATCTGGATCAACCCGATCGGGATGAATCAGTACTTCTGTGGTGCCGAGGTGACGTACACCCTCTAATGGGCGATGACTGCGGGTACGGTCATCTGGTGCCCGAAATAACCGAAGTTGCGCCGCCAACCGGCGCCAACGTCGGCGCAACCGGCGTGGCAACGGGCGCAGCAATTCGCGGCGCGACCAAGGCGATCAGGAAGCCGCTGTCACCACGCGCCTTCGTCATCGTCGTGGCGACGTGTATGGGCGTGTCGGCGTTGTCGATCGATCTCGGACTTCCAGCGTTCGCCGATATCAGATCCGAATTCGGTCTCTCTGCAGATTCCACCCGGGTCTCGGCCGTGATCACGATGTACTTCCTCGGTCTCGCCGGCGGGCAGTTGTTCTTCGGGCCGATGTCGGACAAGTTCGGCCGCAAGCCGGCGCTCACACTGGGTTTCACCGTCTTCGTTATCGGAGCGATCGGGGCTTCGTTGATGACGACGCTTGGAGGCGTGCTTGCGTTCCGAGTGCTGTGGGGCGTCGGCGCCGCAGCGCCCCGGGTCGTTGCGATGGCGATGGTCCGCGATACCCAGCAGGGCAATCAGATGGCGCGCACGATGTCTCTGGCGATGGCGATCTTCTTGATCGTTCCGGTCATCGCACCAAGCCTCGGCGAAGTGCTGCTGACGTTCAGCCCGTGGCGGATCGTGTTCCTGGTTCCGGGCGCCGTCGGGCTGCTCGTACTCACCTGGATCGTGCGCCGGTTGCCCGAGACCCTGCCCCCAGACAAGCGCCGGTCGGTGTCGCCTCGCGCTCTGGCCGACGCAATGGGCCAGGTTCTGCGAACCAGGCAGACGGCTGCGCTTGGCCTCGCCGTTGCGTTCCTGTTCGGCGCGATGATTTCATTCGTTGGCAGCTCCGAACTGATCATCGATGATGTGTTCGGTCGTCCGGAAATCTTCGCCGTCATGTTCGGTGTCGTCGGAATTCTGCTCGGTGCGGGTGCACTGCTGAATGCTCACCTCGTCGTTCGAATCGGCATCGAACGAATGCTCAGGGTCGGATCGATCTACATCGTGGTGATGGCGGCGGTCGCCGTCGCGGTTTCACGAATCGATGGTGGCGTACCACCGCTGTGGCTGTTCTGGACGAGCATCTCGTTGCTGATGCCTGGGCTCAGCATGATGGTTCCCAACTGCAACACGGCAGCGATGGTGCCGCTCCCGCACGTCGCCGGGATGGCATCGGCTGCACTCGGTGCGGTTTCCACGGCAGGCGGTGCGTTGCTCGGCTCGATCGCTGATGCGTCGTTCGACGGAACCGTCCGTCCATTTGCGCTGCACATCCTGGTGTACGTCATCCTGGGCGTGTTCTCGATCAACGTGCTCGCGCTTGGCCGCCGTCGAGGAAAGGAAGCGCCCGTCGCGACCTGAAGTCTCTAGCCTTGGGGCCATCATGAGTGACGCACCGACCTACGAACCGAATGTGATCGAACCCGGGCTGGCCGCCCGCTGGGTCGAGGACAAGTCGTTCGAGCTTCAGGGGGAACCGGACGCCGAGACCTACTACGCCCTGACGATGTTCCCCTACCCGTCGGGCGATCTGCACATGGGCCACGTCGAGATCTTCTCGATCCACGACGCACTGGTGCGCCAGAAGCGGATGCTGGGTCGCAGGGTTCTGAACCCGATCGGTTGGGACGCATTCGGTCTGCCCGCGGAGAACGCGGCCAAGAAGCGCGGCATCAACCCGGCGACATGGACCTACGCCAACATCGAACAGCAGGCCGCGTCAATCAAGCGGTTGGGATTCGCGTTCGACTGGTCGCGTCGGCTGCACACATGCGATCCCGAGTACTACCGGTGGACCCAGTGGGTGTTCCTGCAGTTGTTCGCCAACGACCAGGCGTACCGCAAGGAGGCGATGGTCAACTGGTGTCCCGGTTGCGAGACGGTGCTGGCTAACGAGCAAGTGGTCGGCGGGCGTTGCGAGCGGTCCGACGACCTCGTCATCCGGAGGCCCCTCACGCAGTGGTTCTTCCGGACCACGTCGTACGCGCAGGAGTTGCTCGACTCGCTGGACACCATCGACTGGCCCGAGCGGGTCAAGACGATGCAGCGAAACTGGATCGGCCGATCCGAAGGCGCCGAACTGACATTTCGTACTGCCGACGGTGTCGATGATGTCCCGGTGTTCACGACCCGTCCCGACACCATCTTCGGCGCGACCTACTTCGTGTTCGCCCCAGAACATCCAGTCGTTGCTCGGCGAATGGGCAATGACCCCGCATACGCGGCGTTCATCGACGAGGTCAACAAGCGTTCCGAGATCGAACGCCAAGCCACCCTGGGTACGGGTCAGACGGCCAAACGTGGCCTACGGCTGAACTTCGACATGGTCAATCCGTTCACTGGCGAAGAAATCCCCGCCTACGCAGCCGACTATGTGTTGATGGAATATGGCACCGGCGCCATCATGGCCGTGCCGTTCGGTGATCAGCGAGACTTCGAGTTCGCCCGCGCCCACGACCTAGAGATCCGGGCGATCATTGCGCCGTCCGATCCGTCCGATCCAGCGGCCGTCGCCGCGACTGATCCAGCAACGATGACCGAGGCCTACACCCAGTACGGCGTGGTCACCGGTTCGGGCGACTACGACGGCCTGACGACCGCCGATGCGAAGAATGCCGTGATGGACGACCTGGAGGCCAAGGGCTGGGGTCGGCGAACGATCAACTTCCGTCTTCGCGATTGGCTGATCTCGCGCCAGCGTTCCTGGGGACCGCCAGTGCCGATCATCCATTGCGAAGCGTGCGGCCACCAGGGCGTTCCCGCTGCTGATCTGCCGGTGCTGCTGCCCGAAGATCTCAATTGGCAAGGCTCCGGTTCGCCACTGTTCAACCATCCGACGTGGAAGCACGTTCCCTGCCCATCATGCGGCGGTCCTGGCATCCGCGAGACGGACACGTTGGACACCTTCGTCGACTCATCCTGGTATTTCCTGCGGTTCCTGTCACCGAACGACGACCATGCGCCGTGGCCGAGTTCGCTCGCCGATGCACTGCTGCCGGTGGATCAATACACCGGCGGTGTCGAGCACGCGATCCTGCACCTGTTATACGCCCGATTCGTCGTCAAGGCGCTGCGCGACGCAGGGCACCTCAGTGCAAGTGAGCCGTTCCACGCGCTGCTGAACCAGGGCCAGGTCATTCTCAACGGTTCGGCGATGTCGAAGACCCGCGGCAATCTGGTGCAGCCATTCGAGGTGATCGACGTCTATGGCGCCGACACGTTGCGGGCGACGATCCTGTTTGCGTCTGCTCCGGAAGACGACATCGACTGGGCCGACGTCTCGCCGAGCGGGATGTCGAAATGGCTGAACAAGCTTTGGCGTCAGGCGCTGGCCGACGGAGTGCACGGTGGGCCGGACTCAGGTTCGCCCGAAGGGGTCGACAAACTGCGCCGCGCGGTACACACCAGGATCGCCGCGATCACCGAAGACTTCGAGCGGCACAAGTACAACACTGCGATCGCAAAGCTGATGGAGATCTCCAACGCCGCTCGCGAAGCAGTCGCCGCGGGCGTCGGTGGCGCTGCTGTTCGTGAGGCGATCGACAGCTTGCTGCTGATGTTGGCCCCGATCTGTCCGTTCATCACCGAGCACCTGTGGACGGAACTGGGTCACGATGGGTCGGTGCATCAGCAACGATGGCCACAGGCTGACCCGACACTGTTGGTCAAGTCGTCGACGACGATCGTGGCGCAGGTCAATGGAAAGATTCGGGCTCGAATCAACGTCGCCGTCGGTCTCGATGCAGCCGCGGTCGAAGCAATCGCCCGTGCCGATGCCGCGGTCGCCGCGAGCCTCGCCGACGTCACAGTGACGAATGTGTTCGCTGTTCAGGACCGGCTGATCAATTTCGTGGTCTCCCGGAATGCGGATCGTCGCGAGGACGGTCAGTCATGAGTTTCGGCCAGCAATCCGGGCCGCCGGCATCGCAGAAGCAGATCGCCTATCTGCTCTCCCTGATGGAAGCCGCCGGCTACGACTTCGCCACCGGCCGCCATCACTTCGGCCTCAATCAGCGACAAGCTCGCGGCAAGTTCAGCATCGGGGAAGCGTCAGAACTGATCGAACGGTTGACCGCCGAGGC
>JANOQU010000308.1:0-4053 GCA_031422355.1 Actinomycetes bacterium | reverse complement strand
GGGGGATCCGCGTTCGGCGCGGGACGCATTTGGGTGATCGTCTCCTCAGAGTTCGATGCTGGGCAGCTCGATCTCGATTCGACGTGTTGGGTAAGACGGACGATTGCGATCGCATCGGCGACGCGGCGGGGCTTTATGCGTTGCCGAGGTCCAAAACGCGGTCGGGGTCCGACGCTATAGGAGATGTCGAACGATGCACCACGTCGGCGGCTCAGCGCGGACCTGCGGCCGAGGTAACGTGACAGCTATGACGCGTCTCAGCCGAATCACCGTGGACCCGGCCGTGTGCCACGGTTCGCCATGCATTCGCGGCATGCGTTACCCGGTGGAGCTCATCGTCGATCTTCTCGCCAGTGGGATGACGTCAGAGCAGGTGTTGGCCGACTACGCAGACCTCGAGCTGGACGACATCCTTGCCGCACTCGAGTTCGCTGCCAACGTCACACGCACACGATCAGTGAGCCCGATCTCGGCCGCCTGAATGAGGCTGCTGATCGATGCCCAGTTGCCAACGAGGCTGGCATCAGCGCTCGCCGCTCGTGGCCACGATGTAGTTCACACCAGTCAGCTGCAGCTCGGCAACCGAACACCGGACATCGAGGTCGCGCGAGTCGCGGACGATGAAGAGCGGGTGGTCGTGACCAAGGATCGAGACTTCGTCGACTCCCACATTCTGTCGGCTCGGCCGCACTCCATGTTGCTGATCTCGACCGGGAACATCTCGAACGGCGAACTGCTGAACCTCTTCGTGAAGAACTTGGACCAGATCGAACTCGCCTGTGAAACCAGCGGCTTGATCGAGCTCAGCCGGGCCGCGATCGTGGTCCACTGATCAACGCAACCAAACTGGTAGTCCGTAAGAAGGGCGCCGCGAACTTGCCGCCGTCAGTACCGGCTGACACGGGCTGAAAAGTTTTCCAGCCGCGAATCTTGGCCGACGTCGACGACGACCTGCTCGTGAAGGCGTACCTCGGCGGCGTGCCCGAGGCCTGATCAGCGATCAGCGATCAGCGATCAGCGATCGACGGCGGCGGCGGCGGCGAAGAGATCGGAATCGGAGCGACGAAGGCGCTCGAAGTTCGCCGCCCACATCTGGGGAAGGTAGTGCTTGCGGTACATGGCCTTGCCAGACACGACTTCCGCATCGAGGATCGGCGTCCCGCCGATCGCCTCGGCCTCGAGCTGGATGCGACACGCCTTCTCCAGCGTGATTGCCTCGATCGTCGCATTCTCCAACGAGTCTGAAGCGATGATCGCGCCGTGATTCTTCATCAGGCACACACGCTTGTCCCCCAGCGCGTCGACGACGGCGAGGTGCGACTTCACGCCGTCGTCGAAGTAGGTGGCCTGCTCCTCGTGGAAGAGCACGGAGTGGACGTTGAACATCTCGACCTGCTTGCCGTCGACCGAGGACAGCACCGAGATGTAGTGGCTGTGGAGATGCACGATGGCGTTGACGTCGGGACGCTCCCGGTAGATGCGCGCATGGAAGTTGACTGCGGGCGACATGACGAGCTCGCCCAGGATCGGTTGCAGGTCGAAATCGAGCTTGGCGACCCGATCGGGCATCGTGGTGTCGAAGTACTCGAAGCCGGTGACCCAGAACTCCCCCGGCTCGTCGGCACGTGCCGAGACGTGGCCACCGACGTCGGAGTCGCAGCCTTCGCGGTAGAGCATGCGTCTCGCAGCGGCGATCTTGAACCGGATGTCGTCCAGCGCGTAGGGCATCAGTAGGCCTCCGGATCGTTCTGTATTGCGTCGGGGACAGGAAACTGGAACAGACGAGAAGCGTTCTCCCACGTGAGCTTGCGGACGTCGTCGGGCGGGAAGTGTCCGATCTGAGTGCGCAGCAGCTCTTGAGTGTCGGGCCACGTGCCGTCCTGGTGCGGGTAGTCGGACTCGAGGAGGATGTGGTCGACGCCGATTCGGTGACGGTGGTCGAGACCGCTCGGGTCGTCGATCGCACAGAACCAGAAGTTGCGCGCCAGCACTTCGCGAGGGGTCAGGTCGATTCCGTCCCACGTGCCGTACATCTGCTGGTAGCGGCCGACGTGATCGAGCCGATCCATGAGCCCGGCCACCCACCCGAGCCCGCCTTCGGACAGGCAGATCTTCAGATCGGGGAATCGCACCGGCAGGCGTGAGTACAGCCAATCGACTGCGGCGAACATCGCCCAGCCGAAGAACAGCACGCCGATCGTGTCCGATGGCGCGTCCGACGACGTCGTCGGCGCCGTCGAGGACGAGCCCACGTGCAGGCACACCACGGTGCCGGTTTCTGCGCAGGCGGCCATGAGCGGATCCCAGTATCCCGTGTGCAGTGACGGGAGCCCCAGCCGCTCGGGCAGCTCCGGAAACGTCATCGCCCGGAACCCACGACCTGCGTTGCGGCGCACCTCCTCGGCCGCGACCTTGGGGTCGAGCAGCCACGGCAGCTGCGACGGAATGATCCGGCTCGGGTGCGTGCCGGCCCACTCCTCCAGATGCCAGTCGTTCGCGGCGCGCACCACCGCGAGCGCCAGGTCGGGATCGGAGACACCGAGTTGGAACCGTTGGCCGGCAAAGCCGCAGAGCGAGGACGGAAAGTTCAGTGAGGCATAGACGCCGTTGAGATCCATGTCGTGAATGCGCGCGTCGATGTCCCATGCGCCGCGGCGCATCTCGGAGAAGCGGGCCGGCTCGAACGACAGTTCGTCTTGTGGACGTCCGACGACGGCGTTGAGGCCGACCTTATAGTGGCGCTGGCCGTCATACAGCCAGTACTCCATGCCGTCCTCATCCTCCATGACCTTTGGCGCGAGATCGGCGTAGCGCGCCGGCATCCGCCCATCGAACATGTGCGGCGGCTCGACCAAGTGGTCGTCGACGGAGATCAGGGTGCACCAGCGGGGCCGGCGATCCGGCTCGGGAAGGAAGGTCACCTGTTTCGGTCGGCCCTCTCGCGCCGCCTTGGTGGCGAAGAACCCGGGCCGGCTCTCGAGATCGTCGAAGTCGATGCTGCCCGTCGCGCCCATCATCGCATCATAGCGAGATGAACTCGCTCGGGTGCCAGCGTCACTGACCACCCCACCCGAAGAGCTCGTTGCGAACCGTCGTGGCGCGCACTGGCCGGTCGTCGCGCGAGCGGCTGCGATGGATGCGCGCCGTCTGCAGATGAGCACGAGCGGCGGCGGCCGCGCCTGCGCCGTCACCAGCGGCGATGAGCCGTTGGATCTCCTCGTGCTCGGCGTGCACTCGTTCGCTCAGCTGCCGATCCAGCAGCTGGCCCTGCGCGGCAAGCTCGGCCGCTGCTGCCGAAGCGTGCGTGCTCCACACCGCTTCGAGTGTTCCGAGCAGCGTGCTGATCGTCTCGTTCCCGCAGTGTTCCACGAGCGCCTCGTGCCACCGGCGGGCGGCCAGCGCTGCCCCGTGCCCGTCGGCCGCCTCGATGCAGGCGCGAAGATCGACCTGGGCGAGGTTGAGGGCCGGGAGCAAGGTCCGCTTGCGGTCCTTGCGCTCTGCGCCAAGCTCTGCCGCGAGCGGTTCGAACCGGCCCACAGCGGTTGCGACGTCACCGGTGCGCACCGCTTTGACTTCAAGCACCTGGCCGAGGACGTAGGCGGCATTCGCAGCCGTCGGTACGTGCACCTCGCTGCCGCCGACGTTGCCGCGCCGAACTCGCACCAATCCCTCGGTCTCGAGGATGTGGCATGCCTGGCGGACGATGACCTTGCTGGCGCCGAACTCGTCGATGAGCGCCTCGAGCTTCGGCAGCTCACCCCCGTCAGGCACGTCGCCCGACAGGATCCGCGAGCGCAGCTCGTCGGCGATCGCCTCCGCCGGGCTGATCCGGCGACGGGGCCGACGCGACGCAGATGCTGCCATCAGTTGATCATGGCATGTTAACGACGGTCCAAAGAGCCAGATCGGCTTGGTCCGGTGTGGCACGGATCACGCCCTTGGTCCCGCCATGTGCCAAGGGGTGGAACGCATCGGCACCGAGGGCGTCGTTCGTGTCAGCGCACTCGTCAGTCGAGCACTCGCCAGGAGTTGATCGCCGTCTCGATGCCGTCG
>JANOQU010000307.1:0-2511 GCA_031422355.1 Actinomycetes bacterium | reverse complement strand
GATCTACGCCCTGTTGGCGGTCTTCATCGCAGGGCTGATGGTCGGGCGAACGCCGGAGTACCTCGGCAAGAAGATCCAGGCATCGGAGATGAAGCTCGTCACGCTCTACATCCTGGCGATGCCGGTCGCGCTCCTGGCATTTTCCGCAGCGTCGGTGCTGCTGAAGAGCGCAAGGACGTTCCAATCTGGCACCCACGGCCTGTCCGAGGTTCTCTACAACTACGCATCGGCCGCCAACAACAACGGATCTGCGTTTGCCTACCAGACCACCAGCACCGAGTGGTACACCGTTACTCAGGGCATCGCGATGCTGATCGGCAGGTTCTTCCTGATCATCCCGGCATTGGCGATCGGAGGTGCGCTGGCCGCCAAACCAAGGGTGCCTGCTACCAGCGGCACGTTTCCGACCAATACCGCGCTCTTCGGCGTGTTGGTGGCCGGCGTGATCGCGATCGTCGCCGGACTGACGTTCTTCCCTGCGCTCGCGCTCGGCCCGATCCTCGAACACCTCTCGCTGTGATGACTCACGTGCGAACCAAAGAGGCTGCGTCGATCTTCGACCGCTCGATCATGCGCGGTGCGTCACTCGACGCACTCAAGAAACTGAACCCGCGCACGATGGTCCACAACCCGGTGATGTTCATCGTCGAGATCGGCTCGTTCGGGACGACATTGCTGTTCATCCGTGACTTCGCCAGCAGCGACAACCAGCAGAACGCGTTCTCCGGCCTGGTGGCCGCGTGGCTGTGGTTCACCGTGCTGTTCGCCAACTTTGCCGAGGCAATGGCAGAGGGTAGAGGCAAGGCCCAGGCGGCTGCACTTCGCCAGACTCGCTCCGACACCCAGGCCAAGGTTCGCTTACCCGGTGGCTCGATGACGGAGAAGTCATCGTCGTTGCTTCAGATCGGCGATCTCTGCGTCGTCAGCGCCGGCGATGTGATTCCCGGCGACGGCGACATCGTCGAAGGCATCGCCACGGTCGACGAGTCGGCAATCACAGGTGAGTCAGCGCCGGTCATTCGTGAGTCGGGCGGTGACCGCTCGGCGGTCACCGGCGGGACCAGAGTGCTCAGTGACAAAATCGTCGTCCGGATCACGGCCAAGCCAGGCGAGACCTTTCTCGACCGGATGATCGCCCTCGTCGAAGGCGCCGATCGGCAGAAGACTCCGAACGAGATCGCACTGTCGATTCTGCTCGCCGGCTTGACGATCATCTTCCTTCTCGCCGTCGCGACGCTGCAGCCCTTCGCGATCTACTCCGGCGCCGAACAGAGCATCGTCGTTCTCGTCGCACTTCTGGTTTGTCTGATCCCCACCACGATCGGCGGTCTGCTGTCGTCGATCGGCATCGCCGGGATGGACCGATTGGTTCAGCGAAACGTCCTGGCACTGTCGGGGCGGGCAGTCGAGGCTGCTGGCGACGTGACCACGCTGCTCCTCGACAAGACCGGCACCATCACCTACGGCTCACGTCAGGCGGCAGAATTTCTACCAGTGCATGGTGTGACGGAAGCGGAAGTCGCGGAGGGCGCACTCGTCTCATCACTTGCAGACCAGACGCCAGAGGGACGCTCGATCGTTGCGCTCGCGATCGACACATTCGGACTCGTCCCGCTCGACGATCCGCAGGCCGAACTGGTGCCATTCACTGCCCAGACCCGGATGTCGGGGATGAACCTCACCAGCGGACGGATCGTTCGCAAGGGAGCAGCCGACTCAGTGCGCAGGTTCGTCGAATTAGAAGGGGCTTCCGCTCCGCTGGAACTGGGGCCGATCGTCGAGCGCGTGTCCAAAGATGGAGCGACGCCGCTCGTTGTCATCGACAAAGCCGTCGGTGCCGCCACATGGCGAGTACTCGGGGTGATCCGACTCAAGGACACCGTCAAGCCCGGCATGCGCGAACGCTTCGATCAACTCCGATCGATGGGTATCCGCACGATCATGATCACGGGTGACAACCCGTTGACCGCAGCCGCAATCGCCGCGGAAGCCGGCGTCGACGGCTTCCTTGCCGAAGCCACGCCTGAGGACAAGATGGCACTGATCAAGAAGGAACAAGCCGGTGGCAACCTGGTCGCGATGACCGGTGACGGCACCAACGACGCTCCGGCACTTGCCCAAGCCGACGTCGGGGTCGCGATGAACACCGGAACCCAGGCTGCGAAGGAGGCCGGCAACATGGTCGACCTCGACAGCAATCCAACGAAGCTGATCGAGATCGTCGAGGTCGGTAAGCAGCTGCTGATGACGCGTGGATCACTGACCACGTTCTCGATAGCAAACGACGTCGCCAAGTACTTCGCGATCATCCCTGCGATGTTTTCCGGAGTCCTGCCGGCTCTCGATCAACTCAACATCATGGGATTGCATAGCCCACGCTCGGCGGTCTTGTCAGCAGTCATCTTCATCGCACTAGTGATCATCGGGCTGGTCCCGCTTGCGCTGCGGGGCGTGAAGTTCCGCGCTGAATCCGCAGCAGCTGTGCTGCATCGATACCTGCTCATCTACGGG
>JANOQU010000306.1:0-3514 GCA_031422355.1 Actinomycetes bacterium | reverse complement strand
AGTGTGCCAAGCCGTACCACCAAGCTCATGCCAGAGGTGTGAAACTGATCGGGGCGACCGCCCATTACGTGACGTCGGATCTCGACGAGGGCCCGATCATCGAACAAGACGTCGTGCGCGTGTCGCATACCCATGATGCTGATGCGATGGTCCGCCTCGGTCGAGACGTGGAACGAAACGTCTTGTCCCGAGCCGTGCAGGCCCAAGCTCAGGGGCGGGTCGTGCTGATCGGTGACCGTACGGTCGTGTTCGCCTGACTGTTGTGTTTGTCGATTGAGGGCGGCCGATATCAGCGGGAGCGGAGTTCGAGGCGGTCGCGAAGTTTGATCGTGTACCGACGATCGTGCTGGTCGATCCAGCCGAGTCGGATGAAACTGGCGATGGCCTTGTTGACCCGCTCGCGCGACGCCCCGACCATTCCGGCTAACTCTTCCTGGGTGACCGGGAGGAGGAACGTGTCGCGACCGTCGGCCAGTTCGAGGAGGCGTTTCGCAGTGCGGCCGGTGACGTCGAGGAACACCGAATCAGCGAGCGCCTCGTTCGTCTCGCGCAATCGGCCAGCCAGCAATCTGGTGACGCCCCACAGCAGGGTGGGATTGTTGTTGAACATTGCCAGCACACCCTCGTAGGGGATTGCCAGGACGGTTGACGGCTCGAGCGCCCGGGCGTTGGCAGAACGAGCGCCCCTGTCAAGCATGCCCATCTCGCCGAACAGGTCTCCCGGCGTCATCAACCCAACCATCGTTTCGCGATTGTCGATCGGGTTGGCGATTGCGACCGCTACCCGACCGGCGAGTACCACGTACAACGCATCCGGTTCGTCACCCTCACGGAACAGCATGTCGCCGCGGACCAGAGTGTGTTCAGAGGCCTTGTCGAGCACGGTCAGCAGTTCGTCGGTACTTGCATCTGCGAAGAATTCGGTCTGGGCGAGAATGTCGTCGTGAGCCATGTGACACATGACGGTACTACCGTCATGGACATGCCGCAGCCAAGAACTGAGAAAGTGTGGACCATCGTGGTCGCCGGCGGTTCGTCGCAACGATTCGGTAGGCCTAAGCAGTTCGAATTGCTCGGTGACTTGCGTATTCTCGACCACTCGGTGGCGGTGGCCCGCGCAATCTCCGACGGTGTCGTGATCGTCGTTCCGGCGTCGGATGCTGCCAACGAAGGCGGCGTGGCGGGCGGCAACTCGCGCAGTGAATCGGTCAGAAACGGCTTGGCGGCGGTTCCCGGCGACGCCACCATCATTTGCGTCCACGACGCCGCCAGGCCGTTTGCCGCGATCGATCTGTACCGTTCCGTCATCGCAACGGTGGTCGCTGGCGCTGACTGCGCAGTACCGGGCGTTGGAGTAGTCGACACGATCAAGGTCGTCGATGCCGCCGGCACGATCATCGCGACACCCGAACGTTCGTCGTTGCGGGCCATCCAGACCCCCCAAGCGTTTCGGGCCGACGTGTTGCGTGCCGCCCATGCCGGACGCGCCGAGGGTACCGACGACGCCGCGCTCGTCGAACAGATGGGCGGCGTGGCGGTCGTCGTACCGGGCAGCGACAACAACCGCAAGATCACCTATCCGGAAGATCTCGAATGGGCACGCAATCTGATCTCGAACAGGGCCGCCGTCTCATGACCGTGCCGATGATTCGCGTTGGCCAGGGTTTCGACATTCACCGCTTCAGCGATGATCCGAATCGGATTCTCGTGCTGGGTGGTGTCGTCTTCGACGGCGAGAGAGGTTTGCACGGTCACAGCGATGCCGATGCGGTGGCTCATGCCGTCACCGACGCATTGCTCGGCGCCGCTGGATTGGGCGATATCGGCCAGCACTTCCCCGACACCGACGCAGAATGGAAGGGCGCGGATTCGCTGCTCCTGCTGCGCCATACGGCGGGTTTACTCGCCGACGCTGGTTGGATGGTAGGCAACGTCGACTGCTCGGTGGTGTGTGAGCAGCCGAAACTGGCACCCCACCGCGACGAGATGCAACTGCGTCTCAGCGCGGCGGCTGGTGCGCCGGTCACCGTCAAGGGTCGGCGTGCCGAAGGTTTAGGCGCGTTGGGCCGTCGCGAAGGCATCGCCTGCTGGGCAGTTGCGGTCATCCAACGGATCGACGCCGCCCAGCCGGAACGGCATCAAGAGAACAGCTAGCAATCGAAGGACGTACTGTCATGGCGCCACGCGGTGCATCATCATCATCGGGCCGTGGCCGGGCTACCGGGGGCTCCGGCCGGGGTTCCGGCGGACGACCGTCCGGCGCGGGTTCCACCGGCCGCACGTCAGGTTCGCGGGGTAGCGGGTCTGGCGCTGGAGCCGGGTCAGGCGCTGGATCTGGCTCACGCGGCTCGTCGTCGGTTGGCCGCTCGCGGACCTCGGGTGCCGGAGGCGGGGCTCGGCAGTTCGCGTCGCGCGGAGCGGGCCGAACGGGTGGCGTTACTCGACCGGATGCACCGCCTCGCAAGCCCGAAAAGACGCTCGGCGGCGAGCAGGTCGAAGGTCGCCAGGCTGTACGCGAGTTGCTCATCGCCGGCAAACGCAAGGTTCGCGAGGTGTGGGTCGCAACCGACCTCGACGAGAACGACGTCATCGGCGACATCATCGCCCTCGCCCGTAATGAGCGGGTCCAACTGTTCGAGGTCAACCGCCGCAAGATCGATGCCGTCGCCCGCAGCGAGGCGCCACAGGGTGTCATTGCCTTCGCCGCCCCGCTTCCGGAAGCAGATTTCGCCGACTTCCTCAAGCGGCGACCCGGCAAGCCGCCATTCCTCGTCGCTGTCGACGGCGTCACGGATCCCGGCAACCTCGGTGCATTGCTGCGATGCTGCGACGGGGCCGGGGTCGACGGTGTCGTGCTGCCGCGTCACCGCGCCGTACACATCACCCCGACCGCAGCCAAGTCCGCCGCGGGCGCTGTCGAGCACGTCCCGATGGCCGTCGTCGGCGGCTTGCCGTCAGCGCTGGCGCGGATGAAGGACGCTGGAATCTGGGTCGTCGGTCTCGACGACGCAGCGGACCGAAGTCTGTTCGAAATCGGCGAGCTCGCGGCCGAAGGTGTGTGCCTGGTGCTCGGTGCCGAAGGTGCTGGCCTCTCGCGGCTGGCCCGCGAACGGTGCGACATGATCGTCAGCATTCCAATGCTCGGCCGCCTGTCGTCGTTGAACGTCTCCGCTGCAGCTGCCCTCGCCTGCTACGAGAACACCCGGTCCCGCAAACGCTAAAAACACAATCGCGAACCAATCAGCCTGGCCTGAGGTAACTTTTGCTGCAAACTCTTGCAAGCACTCTGCTCGCGAAAGTTCTCAGTGTCGAATGCGACCACACACCAGGCAGAAGCGTTCGCGAAAGTGGTGAGGGTGGCGGGGCCACTGAGTGTTAGGACGGGGGGATGATCGCCCAGCCGCGGCTCTCCAACTCGTTGGCGAGCAGTTCGGCGGGGATTCCCTTGAGCAGCACGGCCCGATCGTGATCGACCCGTGCCTGGGCACGAGCGGCAGCGGGACTCTCGAACGCA
>JANOQU010000305.1:0-3938 GCA_031422355.1 Actinomycetes bacterium | reverse complement strand
GGCTCGGTGTCTGCCGGCTCCGTGTCTGCTGGCTCCGTGTCTGCTGGCTCCGTGTCTGCTGGCTCCGTGTCTGCTGGCTCCGTGTCTGCTGGCTCGGGGTCGGTCGCACCGCCGTCAACCGACGTGACGGTCTGGTCTGCGCTGTCGACCGAAACGCCAGCGTCAGTGGACCCGCAGGCTGCGGCAAAGAACGCCGCGATCAAAAGTGCTGATGTCCGCCGCGCATTCGTTGTCTGCCTGCGCCCCATGGCCTGCAACGTACTGCGTCAGCGGCGGAGATCGAGGTCGTCGATCGCCGCCGTCAGACGAACGGTGAAAACCGAGTCACCGGACAGCACGGCGCTGCGCGCGAATAGTCTCCCGTGCTCCCAGTTCGACAGTCCGAGTTCAGGCCGATCGAGTGCAAACTGACCATCGACCCAGCGAGTCATCCCATCGCTGATGAACGGGGCATTGCAGCGGTCGTAGAAGCGCGCTCGCTCGATCTGATCTGCGCTGATCAACGACGCCGTCAACCTTGGGCTGTGCCGGTTGAACAGATCGACGGCCTGATCCACGTCGTCCACGACGACGAGCGTCACCTCGGGCGACGATTCCCACTCCCACTCCTCAGAGAGTTCGTCGATCGCAAGAGTGGACGCGAAGGGCTCGGAGCGTTGGCCATCGGCCCGGCTGACGATGACGTCTTCGGCGAACAGATCGGCGCTCACGTACCGGGCGCTGGCAGCCTCGACATGCAATCGGGCTTGGGCAGACCGAACGTCGCCGGCCGCGCGAAGTGTGTCGATGAACACGGGAACGAGGTCGGCCGCCCGGCTGGCAACGATGCAGCAGACGTTGAGTGTGTTGCACACCTTGCGGTCCAACGAATGCAGGACCGAACGGCGGAAGCGCTCAACGTCCGCCGACTGCGATGCGATCAGCCATGCCCCGCCAGTTCCGTGGAGACTGACCGGCACCCCGGCCTGGCGTGCCACCGCACCGAGTTGGGCGACCGCCTCGCCAGAGCCGCGGGCCACTGCCAGCGCCAGCCGACGATCGTCGAACAATGCCCAACCGGTAGCGCGCGAGGGCGACTCGATCAACGACACCGCACCTGCGGGTAAGCCCGCGACCTTCAATGCCGGATCCAGTGCGCACCGCATGATGGCCGTTGCCGTTCCCAGCGCATCGCTGCCAATCCGCAGCACAGCCGTGTTCCCCGTTCGGAGCACACCGGTTGCGTCGGCAAACACATTCGGACGGCCTTCGAAGACGAAACCGACCACGCCGAGCGGGGCGCGGCGAGCCGTCACCGACCACCCGTCGTGGTCGATCTGCTCGATCACCAGATCGCGTGGGCTGGAGATATCTCGCCATGTTCGAAGGCCATCGATCATTCCTTCTCTC
The DNA here is from genome assembly GCA_031422355.1 of Actinomycetes bacterium. GTDB lineage: Bacteria > Actinomycetota > Acidimicrobiia > Acidimicrobiales > Ilumatobacteraceae > WLMZ01. Next base: position 2,549 of record JANOQU010000305.1, on the reverse strand, counting down.
ATCGAGCCAGACAGGACCAGTCGGGTCGTGGATCGGCCGCGACTGGAAGCAGATGCGACGTCGGCATCGTTCGCGATGGAAATCTCTGTGAAGACGTGGTCGTCAGCAAGTCGGTCAGCGAATTCTGCGTAGAAGTGCGAAATCTGGTCATCGCTGACACCAGCCAGGGACGTGAATGCTCGTTGGGCATCGGTGACCGCTGCGGCGACCAGGGCATGCTCGGTCGCAGGGATGTGCAGCAGGGCTCCGCTGTCTTGGACTACCACCAGCCGGTCACCTACAGCGAACCTCTCGGCGAGATCGTCGGAGACCATGGTCACACGGTTTCCTCCGAAGGGGATCAATTGGCCCGATTGCAAGCCTTCGAGAGCGGCGGCACGAATCATCGCGGAGCATCGTAGGAGGCACTCGAGGGCCCGCGCTGGATGGCGGGCGCGTATCGTGGAGCCGTGAGTGAACCCGAACTGTATTTTCGTCAACTGTTATCGGGCAGGGATTTCGCCAAACAGGATCCGATTGCGCGCCAAATGGTGAACTTCGCCTATGCGATCGGTGACCGATCCACGGGTGAGACGTTGTTGGTCGATCCTGCGTACGCCGTCAATGACCTGATCGATGTCGTCGAGGCCGACGGGATGCGAGTCACCGGTGTCCTTGCCACCCATTACCACGCCGATCATGTCGGCGGATCGATGATGGGCTACGAGATCGAGGGTGTCGCGACGCTGCTCGATCGGTGTCAATGTCCGGTCCACCTCCAACGCGACGAGGTTCCATGGGTTCGCAAGACCACCGGAATATCGGAGGCCGATGTCGTCCAGCACGACGCCGGTGACGTTGTCACAGTCGGAGGAATCGACGTGCATCTGATCCACACGCCGGGTCACACGCCAGGGAGCCAATGCTTTCTTGTCGAGGGCCGGCTCGTTTCAGGCGACACGCTGTTTCTCGAGGGCTGCGGTCGAACAGATCTGCCCGGAAGCAACGCCGAGTTGATGTTCGACAGTCTCCAGACACTGGCGTCGCTGCCCGACGACACCATCGTCTACCCCGGGCATATGTATTCGCAGCCGTCGAGTGGGTCAATGGCTGATTTGCGCACCGAGAACTACGTGTTCAAACCAAAGAACCGCGAGGCGTGGATGCAATGGTTCGGCGGCGCCTGAGGAGTACAACAAGGGTGAGCTCAGAGCGCGAGATGTAACCGGATTGCCTCGTCGAGCGCCGCAAGATCGTCCGCCTGCACCTGGCCGACCCACTCGCCGATTCGCTCGACCGCGACGGATCGGATCTGCTCGGCCTGGGCCTTGGAATCCCAAGCCAATCCCGACCGCCCTGCTGCAAGCAGTACCTGAAACGGATGCACTCGACTGACATTTGAAGTCATTGGAACAACAGTGATCACCCCGCGACCGAGGCGAAGTGCAGCGCCATTCGCGCCGTCGTTACTCACGATGACAGCCGGGCGTCGCTTGTTCGCCTCGGCACCTCGCACCGGTTCGAGATTCACGAGTCGAATTTCTCCCCTTCTCATCCATCCAACCCGTCGGCAGCGACAGGGTCCCACAGCAAATCGTCTTCGCTATCAGCCCAGGTTCCCCACGCTTGCTCGTAGGAAGCTCCCAGTTCTGAAGCACGTAGCAACCGTACGGCCTTGTGTAGAACTGCCGATCTCGACGCGAAGCCCTGATCCTCGGCATAGGCATCGAGAAATTCCACGTCTTCATTCGGCAGGCTGACGCTTACTTTCATACCTTGATGCTACTCGTCGAACTACCCGTGGGGCAATGATCACCTCATCGCCGAGACTGCGCCAGCAAGGCCCGAATCCGGACGGCTCAGGGCGACGGGTTCAGACTGAGCGCCAGGCCCACGATCGCGGCGTGGTAGGTCACCATCACCGCGAGGGCCATCCATGCCTTCTCCGCAACGAAAGCCCGCCAACCGAGGAAGGTGTCGCTGAGAACGAACGCGAACGCACCAGCGATCCCCCACCAGTTGCCAGTCATCGCGGCCACGATGGCCATGCTCGTGATCACCACCAGGTACGCGCTCACGGGAACCCGAAGTGCGGGTTCCTTTCGGGCTGCGCCCGCAACGATTCTGCGGCCGACCACCCCTGCATGAACGACAAGCACCAGCGCAGCGGGCGCTGCCAACCACGGGTGCGCAAGGTGCAGGGTGACGAACATCGCGACGAAGACGAGGTCACCGATCAAGAATGCAACCAGGCCAACGATGAACTTGTCGATCACATCCATCAATGCGATGTCACCGAGTAGGCAGAACATCAACCCGATGATCGCCAGAATCGTCGGTGTCCGCGGCCCATCGACAGCGAGCGCTACCCACATCACCAAGATGGTTGTCAACGGCTTGCTGACCGTCTCCAACAAACGATTCGGTCGGACCCGTGTGTACCAGTTGACGGATGCTGCAGCACCCGTGCAGATCAGCGAGGCAGCGAGCACGGGCGACAGTCTGGCAGGTCGATCGTCAACCCCGGACGATCACCCCGGACGATCAGATGAACGCCTTCGAAACGGCGG
>JANOQU010000304.1:0-2059 GCA_031422355.1 Actinomycetes bacterium | reverse complement strand
TGCAAGCAGTACGCACACTTTTGCAAGCACCCCGCGCGCTTGCAAGAGTTTGCACGGAAAACAACCTCAGGGAGGGCAGAAGGGTTCGCGAAAGTGGTGAGTGGTGAGGGGTGAGGGGTGGGAAAACGGGGACAACCGCGGGTGGCGACTCCGGGGAGTCGACACCTGCGGTTGTCGCAGGAATCAGGCGTACTGTTCGGCTCAGCCTTCGGCTGCGTCTCCGTCGCCGGCGTAGGTGCCGTGCAGGTTGCCCAACCATGCGGCCGGGTCTTCGGTGTCGCTGCTGTAGTACGCCATTGGCTTGTAATCCGGAGCGGACACTTCGAAGTCGCGGTAGCGCTCCATTCCTGTGCCGGCTGGGATCAACTTGCCAATGATGATGTTTTCCTTGAGGCCGAGCAGGCTGTCACTGCGGCCGTCGATTGCGGCCTCGGTGAGCACCCGAGTGGTCTCTTGGAACGACGCTGCCGACAGCCAGGACTCAGTTGCCAGCGATGCCTTGGTGATGCCCATCAGTTCCGGGCGACCTTCGGCGGGACGCAGGCCCTCTTCGACCATCCGCTTGTTGGTGTCACGGAAGTTCTTGGCATCGGCACGCTCGCCGGGCAGGAACCCGGTCTCGCCAGGCTCTTGCACGCCGATCCGGCGGGTCATCTGGCGAACGATGAGTTCGATGTGCTTGTCCGAGATGGAAACACCCTGATCCCGATACACCTTTTGGACCTCTTCGACGAGGTACAACTGCGTCTCGCGGATGCCCTTGATCTCCATGATCTCCTTCGGATCAAATGGACCGTCGGTGACCGGATCGCCAGCCTTGATGTCGTTGCCGTCATAGACGGTTGGACGACTGCCGGTCGGGAGGATGATCAGGTGCTCTTCGCCACCGTCGTCAATGACGGTGATCGGGATGCCCTTGCCTTCGTCCTCGCCGACTCGTACCACGCCACTGGCCTTGGCCAGACGGGCCGAACCACGAGGGGTGCGGGCTTCGAACAGTTCGACGACGCGTGGCAGACCGCCGGCGATGTCCTTGCCGGCGACGCCGCCGGTGTGGAACGTACGCATGGTCAACTGCGTGCCAGGCTCGCCGATCGACTGAGCTGCGATGACGCCGACGGCCTCACCGAGTTCGATCGACTTGCCCGTCGCCAACGACCGTCCGTAGCACAGGCCACAGATGCCGAGGTCGGCGTCACAGGTGAGCACCGAGCGAACTCGGACCCGATTGACCTTGTCGTCATCACGCAGGGCCACCATCTCGTCATCGCCGATCAGGCTGTTCTTGGCGAGCACGGTGCCGTCGCTGAGGGTGACCTCGTTCAGCAATGCCCGGCCGAAAAGCTTCGATTCGAGGTAGCCACGGGTATTGACCGTGTCCGGGGTCACGTTGTCGATCCAGACACCAAGGGTGGTGCCGCAATCGACCTCGCGGATGATCAGTTCCTGAGCCACGTCGACGAGACGACGGGTGAGGTAGCCGGAGTCCGCAGTACGAAGCGCAGTGTCGACGAGGCCCTTACGGGCGCCCGGCGTTGCGATGAAGTACTCGAGGGTTTCAAGGCCCTCACGGAAGTTCTTCTTGATCGGACGTGGGATCATGTCGCCGCGAGGGTTGGCCACGAGGCCGCGCATCCCGGCGATCTGGCGCATCTGGGTCATGTTTCCACGAGCACCCGAACCCACCATCATGTCGATCGGGTTGAACCGCTGGGCCTTGAACTCGGCCTCCATCGCGTTCTGGACTTCCGCTGTTGCGTCGGTCCAGATCCGGACTTCCATGTTCCGGCGCTCGCCGTCGGTGATGATGCCTCGGCGGAATTGACCTTCGACCTTGTCGGCCTGGGCTTCGTGACGATCGAGGATCTCGCGCTTGGACTTCGGGGTCTTGACGTCATCGATCGAGACCGTAATACCGCTCTGCGATGCATAGCGGTAACACACTGCCTTGATCGCGTCGAGTGCAACGGCAACTTCGGACTTCAGGTAGAAGTCGCTCAGACGTTCGACGATGACACCCATCTCCTTCTTCTTGACGAGGAAGTCGATGTGGCCGAAC
>JANOQU010000303.1:0-2294 GCA_031422355.1 Actinomycetes bacterium | reverse complement strand
TTCCGCTGGAGTAGAGAAGAACTTGGGCCATCAGGCTTGCTGGTCGTGCAACGCGAATGCATCGGTGTGACGGCGGCGTGCGCGCTGATGCGGACCGAGGTGTTCGAAGAAGTAGGCGGCCTCACCCCGCTGCTGCACTCGAATTTCAACGACGTCGACTTCAGCATGAAGATACGCGGTGCCGGCTACCGGATCATCTGGACGCCGTACGTCGAGTTGTACCACTTCGAGAGCCAGACCCGGGAGCCGACACCGACCGAGTACGAACACATGGTGATCCGGCATCGCTGGTCGGACAAGTTGTACGGCGACCCGTACTACAACCCCAACTTCGCGCCGTTCCGTGACGACTGGGTGGAACGCGCTCTGAGATGACGGTCTGCGTCGTCGTGCCGAACGGGCGGTGGAGCCTTTCCCCGCTGTTCACTGCAATCCGGGAACACCACCCGGGTTCCGCGGTGGCGGCTGTGTGGTGCGGTGATCCGCATCTGCGCCCGGTTCTACCCGACGCGGTTCACTGGGGTGACCTCGACGTCGAGGAGCCATCCGGATTCGGTTGGAACCGGCTGCTCGTCGCACTGCCGCCACGGTCGTACGAATGGTGCCGCACCGCAGCGGTCGTGGCCGCCCTGCTGGAAGCCGGTGCCGAATCTGTCGTCGCCTTACGGGCAGGGTCGGTCGCAGTGCTTGGGCCGATCGCAGAGCCGACTGCCGGGTTGCCTCTCGAGTTGGTCGTACGGTCGGGTCAACCGTTACCGAGCGACGGCGTGGCGCCAACTGAGGCTGATCTGATCCGGTTGGGTCGGCATAGCCTCACCGTTGCCCGCTTCGGTCCAGGCGGCCAACAGGCCTTGTGTTGGTTGGCCGACCACGTGCTCGACGGCGGCGAAGACGTCGGACCGTTGATCGACAGGATGGCCGAACTGTTCGGATCGACGGGGTTCCCCGAGAGCTCGGCTCTGCCAGTTGGTTGGCGCGACCTCGGAACGTCCCAACCAGGCATCGTCGACCTCGACCATCTTGACCGCAACGAGCCGTGGCATCTCCGGTTCGGCTCGATGCCCGCTCGTGTGCGGCTGTCAGCGGATTCGGCCTTGGCCGCAGTAGTCGCCACCGCCTGGCCCCAATGCCAAGGGGAACCCCTCGATGTCTTCCTGCCGGGAGCCATCCCGGTCGCCGGGCCGATTCGCTCCCTCATGCGGGGTGCGTTGGTCGCGGCCCGGTCTGGTCTCGCAACGATGCCTCCGGAGCCGTTCGGCCCGACGAATTCGACCGTGCTTTCGTGGCTGGAGGAATCATCGCCATCCGGTGTTGACATCGGGCGCTACTGGCTCGCCGTGCGCCACGAACGTCCCGATTTGCTGACTGCCTTCCCTCAACCGGAAGCAAAGGACGCCGCTGGGCTCCTGCAGTGGGCTGGGGTGAGTTGGCGCTTGGAGGAACGCTCGGCGTTGCTTCGCGGTCATGTCACGTCGACGTTCGCCGACGCTGGCGCAGGCGACCCCGATCATGCAATCACTTCGGTCGGCACAGATCCGGCCGGGGTGAACGTGCTTGGCTACCTCGACTTCGACCAGAGCCAGGGACACATTGCCCGTGAGATCGTCGCGGCGTTGACTGCTGCCGACGTTCCGGTGGCGGCACTGAATCATCATCGCTCGCTCGGCTCGATGCGACCGGAGCCGTTCTCGACGGAGCGCAGCGCTCTCTTCGCCACCAACATCGTGGTGGTCAACGCGGATCAGTTCCTGTTTGTCGTGGCCGATCACGGTGAATCGTTGCTGAATGATCGCTACACGATTGCCTACTGGTTCTGGGAGTTGGAACACGTCACCGCTTCAATGGTGAAGGCAATCGACGACGTGGACGAGATCTGGACCGGATCAGTGTTCGTGGCTGACGCGTTCGCGGCGGTCACGAACAAGCCGGTTCGATGTGTCCCGCTGCCGGTGGCCGAGCCGCAGCCATCAGCTCGCGACCGATCAAGTTTCGGAATCGCCGAGAATCGGTTCGTCTTCCTGACCACGTTCGACCAGTTCAGCGTTCCCGAACGGAAGAACCCGTTCGGAGTCATCGACGCGTTCACCCGCGCATTCGCCGACGGCGAGGGACCACTGCTGTGGATCAAGACGATGAACGGTGCGCGTGGCTGGCGCAACCATGAGCGGCTGTTGCTGGCCGCTTCCAAGCGCAGCGACATCGTGATCTGGGACGAGCACCTGTCGCGGCCGGACCAGATGGCCGTGGTTGCTGCAGCCGATTGTTTGGTGTCACTGCACCGGTCCGAGGGTCTC
>JANOQU010000302.1:0-3029 GCA_031422355.1 Actinomycetes bacterium | reverse complement strand
GTTGTCCCCGGCGATGCGCTGAAATATCAAATTGGCATTCGTAACGGCAGCGAATCGCGCGCCACCGGGCCGAGCGCCCGGCCTGGCCAACTGTCGAGGTACCGACCGACCTGCTCGGCGCACTCGCCGACATCGACCCCGATCACCTCGTGATCGTCGACTGCCTCACCCTGCTCGTGTCGAACGCGCTGCTCGCAGGATTGTCTGACGACGCCGTCATCCAAGCGGCCCAACGCTCGTCGGAGATGGCCAGAGCACGTGTTGCGCCGACCGTGGTCGTCAGCAACGAGGTCGGGCTTGGTATCCATCCCGAGACCGACCTCGGACGCCGCTACCGCGATCTCCTTGGGCGCGTCAATCGTCAATGGACGCATGCGGCGCATCGATCTCTGTTTCTCATCGCAGGACGCGCTCTGCCCCTGCACGACCCCTGGGAGTTCCTGACATGACAACACCAACCGAGTGGCTGCGTTCGGCAATCGCAACCCTGCCGGACCACGACGAAGCATCACATCAGGCCGTGACCGCTCGCGCCAACGAGATCCTGCGGCCCGCCGGTGCCCTGGCTCGACTCGATGCGGTCGCCGCATGGGCAGCTGGCTGGCAGCGAACCGCGACGCCGGCTGTTCGCCGACCAGCAGCACTGATCTTCGCTGCTGACCACGGAGTCACCGCCGCCGGCGTGAGCAAGTATCCGACCGACGTCACGGGCGCGATGCTCGCGGCGTACAGGGCGGGCAAGAGCACGATCACCGCGTTCGCGGCCGTGGCTGGCGCATCGGTCGAGGCGATCGACGTTGGTGTCGGTCGGCCGACCGGCGATATTCGCTACGAATCTGCAATGTCTCCGGAGCGCTTCGATGCTGCGGTCGCGGCTGGCCGCGACGCCGTCGAATCCCTGGATGCGGATCTCCTGGTGCTCGGCGAGATGGGTATCGGCAACACGACGGCGGCCGCAGCGGTGGCCGCTGCGCTCGGCGGCGGAGAAGTCGCGGCGTGGGTCGGCCGCGGCACGGGTGTCGACGACGAAGGCTTGTCGCGCAAGCGCGAAGCGGTTCGCGAAGCGGTGACCAGAATCGTTGGCGTCCTGGACCCGCTCGAAGTGCTACGCGAAGTGGGGGGCGCTGAACTCGTCGCGATGGCTGCGGCGATCATCGCTGCCCGACATCGACAACTGCCGGTGCTGATCGACGGATACGTCGTCACTGCCGCTGCGCTTCCGCTGGCCTCGATCACCGCCAACGCACTCGACCATTGCCTCGTCGGCCACTGTTCGTCCGAGCCCGGCCATCGACGCCTGCTCGAACGGCTCGGAAAGCAGCCGCTCCTGGATCTCGAGATGCGCCTCGGCGAGGGCAGCGGAGCCATGGCTGCCGTGCCGCTCGTCGCAATGGCATGCGCCGGTATCACCGACGTTCCGACGTTCGGAGAATGGTTCGGTTGATGGGCAACCTTCGGGCCGCGATCACGTTCCTGACGAGGGTGCCGGTGTCTCACGGCCACGGCGGCGACACCCCGAATCTTGCGTCGGCTGTGCCGTGGTATCCCGTGGTCGGAGCGCTAGTTGGAGTGTCGGTCGGCGGCATTGCGGCCGGCTTGCTACATGTTGTGCCGCCACTCGTCGCGGCGTCGGTGGCAGTGATGGCCGGCATCGTGATCACCGGCGCCTTTCACGAGGATGGCCTCGCCGATGTCGCCGATGCCTTTGCCGGTGGCTGGACCCCGGCCGAGCGGATGCGGATCCTGAAGGACCCCCTGCACGGCTCGTACGGTGTCGCCGCGCTCTGCGGCTCGATCGTCGTGCGCGTCGCGTGCGTTGCGTCGTTCGGCGCGTCGCCCGCCGTCGCGTTCGCGTGTGTCGTCGCCGCGCACACGCTCGGCCGATGCGCGGCAGTCGCGTTGATGGTGGTTGCGCCGACAGCGTCAGCCGACGGTCTCGGTGGGCGAGCCGCCCGCTCGCTGTCGAGGGGCCGGGCGGCAATGGGAATCGCAGTCGGAATCGCGATCGTCGCGCTCGCGACCGGGTGGTGGGTCGGGCCGTTACTCGTCGCCGAAACAGTCGGCGTCGGCGCCGTTGGTTGGTTGGCGATGCGCAAGATCGGCGGTGTCACGGGCGATGTTCTCGGTGCCGCCGAGCAAATCGTCGAATGCCTGGTCCTGGTAACCGCCACCGCCCTCGCCTCGCGCTACGCCCTCTGGTGGCCCTAACCCACCACCCCACCCCCCACCAGTTCCGCGAACGATTGCGCCTGGTATGAGGTCACTTTTGCTGCAAACTCTTGCAAGCGCGCTCCCACAGATCCCGGTCGCGAACGAAAAATCCGAGTTCGTCCGGATGGTCGGTGATCACGACGAAGTGGGTTTGGCCGCCGACTCGAGAGCGACGGAACGACTTGGACTGACGGCTGCCGACGACCTTCGAGGTGGGCACGTCGATGATTCCTCCGGTGATCTTGCGGAACAGCAGACGCTGGTCCGTGAGCACGATTCGGCCATTGCCCTTCACCGATCCATACGTTGTCGAACCCCGGTAGATCGCTTTCTCAGGGCCGGCAACGATGCGTTCACCAGTCGTGGCAGCATCGGCCTGAAAACGGGCGAAGTACTTGTCGGATGGTCCCATCCATCGACCGAAGATCATCGCGAACCGTGCGTCATCCGCGGGCGAACTCGCCGATCCGGCGGATGCCCTCTGCGAGATCGTCGTCGCCCATTGCGAACGAGAACCGAGCATATCCGGGCGCGCCGAACGCCTCACCGGGGACGAATGCCACCTTGGCCTGGCTGAGAACGACATCGGCAAGCTCGAGTGTGGTGTTCGAGACGGAGCCGCCGCTGAGCGGTCGACCGAGCAGTCCCTTCATGTTCGCGAAGCAGTAGAACGCGCCCTGCGGTTCGATGCAGGTGACGCCGTCGATGTCGTTGAGCATGCCGTGCATCAACTTGCCACGCCGCTCGAATGCCTCGCGCATCATGTGGACCGCAGACAGGTCGCCGCTCACTGCTGCGAGCGCTGCCTGTTGGGCGAC
>JANOQU010000301.1:0-16193 GCA_031422355.1 Actinomycetes bacterium | reverse complement strand
CACAGCGGTTCGACGCACGCAATGTTCGCCTCGCCTTCCGGGCGCACCAGCAGTGACTGCACCGGGCACGGACAGTGCGTGGGGAACAACCACGGCTCACTCCCCTGGGGTCGCAACGACAACACCGGACCGACGACCTCTGGGATCACGTCGCCAGCCTTGCGGACGATGACCGTATCGCCAGGTCGGACGTCTTTGAGTGCGACCTGGTCCTGGTTGTGCAGCGTGGACATGGCCACTGTCGAGCCGCCAACGAATACCGGCTCCAGCACTGCGAAAGGCGTGACCCTGCCCGTGCGACCGACCGACACCATGATGTCTTTGAGCAGTGTGGTTCGCTCCTCGGGAGGGAACTTGAATGCAATGGCCCATCGCGGCGCACGTGAGGTGAAGCCGAGTCGCTCGCGTTGCTGCAGATCGTCGACCTTGACGACGCAACCATCGATGTCGTAGTGGAGGTCATGGCGGTGATGCTGCCAGTGAGCGCAGAATTCGGCGACCGCTTCGACCCCTTCGATCTGGCGGACTTCGGGGTTGACCGGAAAGCCCATCGCGAGCAGAAATTGCAGAGTCTGATGATGGGAGGTGAATGTGGGGCCTCCGATCACCTCGCCCAGTTGGTAGCACCAAAAACTCAGTGACCGTTTGGCGGTCACTCTCGGATCCTTCTGCCGCAGGCTTCCGGCGGCGGCGTTGCGCGGGTTGACCAGAAGCTTCTCGCCGGCAGCGAGCGCCAACGAATTGAGACCCTCGAAGCTGGCCAGCGGCATGAACACCTCGCCGCGCACCTCCAGCACATCGGGGACGTCGTAGCCGTTCACCGCCGACAAGCGATGCGGTATCGCCGCAATCGTCTTGACGTTCTCGGTGACGTCCTCGCCGGTTCGTCCGTCGCCGCGCGTGGCTGCCTGAACCAAGACACCACGCTCGTATCGGACACTCATCGCGACACCGTCGATCTTCAGTTCACAGACGAAGCCAGCGTGCTCGCCCCCCAGCCCTCGCAGAACACGCTCGCCCCAACTGATCAGTTCGCTTCCGTCCATCGCGTTGTCGAGGCTGGTCATCGGGATTCGATGGCTGACCGGCGCAAACGTCGCTGAGACGCCACCGCCCACGGTCAACGATGGCGAATCCGGGCTGACCGTTTCGGGGTACAGCGCTTCGAGTGAGCGCAATTCGCGCATCAACTCGTCATACTCGGCATCGCTGATCACGGGGTCGTCGAGATCGTTGTAGCGGTGATTGTGATCGGCGAGTTGTCGGCGAAGCTCTGTCAGCCGTTGCATGTCATCGCCAGGTGGGATCACGGTCACGACCCTATCCACGCAACGTCACGCACCGAAGGCGAAACGAGTGGCAGCGGCCTGGTCGCGGACGCGGGCGGACAGTTCGCCGTTCATCCGCAGCACCCGCTCGGCGACCGCTGGACTGTGGAGGCCCAGTCCACACGCCGGGGTCACCAAACTCTGCTGGCGGAGCAGGGCAGGGTTGCAGCCTCGCTGGACGAGCAGGCACCACAGTTCGCAGAGCTTCTTCCACGGACGTTCGCCAGACATCGGGATGGGGCCATCGGTCGGGATGGCACCCCACGCGATCCAGCCGCCGCGCTCGAGAAATCGTTGGATGTGGCCAGCGCTGTCGACGAGGGCGAGCGTGGCCGGCATCGAGACCAACGCCGGTCCAGCAGCCATCAGCGACGCCCAATCGGCATCGCCGCAGCAATGCACACCAGAGATCGCAACTGGCTCGATTGCGGCGAGGGCGCCGGACAAGAGGTCCACGGCAACGTCTGGTGCTAACGGGAAGCCCGGCTCGCGGACGGCACCAAACTCCGGCTCGTCGAGCACGACGATCTGTTCGTTGTGCGGCAACGCCTCGGCAACTGCCGCGAGCAAATTCTGGGCATGAGTTCTGACGGTTCGCACGGCCACTTCGAATGCCGTATTCGCCGGCACGCCAGCGCGCATCAGCGCCATTCCGAGCGTGATCGGTCCGACCATCTGCCACTTCACCGGCCCAACGAATTCCTCCGCACAACTCAGGAAGCTACGGAATCCACCGAACGCGTCATGGTTGAGATCGGTCACGGCCACAGAGTGAGTGTTCACCCGCGCGACGTCGACGGCGATCGAGCCGTACTGGCCAACGGTCACTCCATCGATGCCGATGAGCGCCTGTGCGATCATGCTCTCGGCTGGCGACCGCTTGGGCAGCGACGGAATCGTCACGATGTCCGTTGCGGAGACACTCAGGGTCACTGCATCGACCAGTGAAAGGTGGGGAAGACTGCCGATACTCATCGACATTCCGCCGAGGACACGAGAAGGCATCCGCGGACGGATTGCTGAACTGCGACTGTCGGAACGTGTCATCGCCGTACCTCCTCTCCCCTCGTGCTCTCCTTCGTGACTAGCAGTTATCGTGACACAGCCGACCGAGAGATCCGCAACCCACCGTGTTTCCATTCCATGAACGATGACGAGCCGAGATCGACATATGCACACCAATTCGCCGCTGTGGATCCTGCGGCTGATCTGGGCCGCACTCCCCCTTGCGTTCGTCCCGCTGCTGAGCGCCGCGACGTCGTCGTTAGGGACTGCCGGAACACTCGTTGTGGCCGTGGGTGCGTGGCTGTCATGGGCTGCGATCCTGCTTGCGGCGATGGTTCCGAGCACGGTGAGCTTGACGGTGGGGCGCCTCACTGCGCCCCTCACGCTCTGGATCGTGGTCGTCTGCCTCGTTGGACCAGAGGTAGCCGGATGGAAGTTGGCGGTTGCTGCTGCGGCGAGCGCCCTCGCCACCCTGGTCTGGTTCAGCGGAGAGTCCGGCGGCGCCCTCGTGCAGGGATCTGCATATGGAGCCGAAGAGCGGTTTCCGCTCAAGCCGCCCGTGCCGTTCGTCGTGCCGATGGCGGTGTTCTGGTTGTTGATGTCTGCAGGCTTGGTGGTCGGCATGACTCTGCTCGCGAACGAATCCTGGATCGGCGGCGTTCCCGCGACCGCTGCGTCGCTCGCGCTCGCAGGATTCCTCGGCCCCCGGTTTCATCAACTGTCGCGCCGATGGTTGGTGGTTGTGCCGGTCGGTTTGGTGGTCCACGACCCGATGTTGCTGGTCGAAAACGCACTCTTCCGGACCAGCGAACTCAGGGCGATCCACCTCGCGCCTGCAGACACCGAGGCTGCCGACCTGACCGGAGGTACGGCCGGGGTTGCAGTCGAGATCGTGCTACGCGAGATGGACACCGTCGTCAAGGTTGGATCCAAGGACAAGCCGACCGGGGTCGCGCTGCATGTCCAGAGCGTGCTGGTCAGTCCGACTCGACCGGGCAGAGCCCTCGCCGCCGCAGCCAACCGCAAGCTGCCCGTCGGCTGACGCCTACTCTTCCGGCCCGAGATCCGCTGGCTCGAGAATCGCCGGCCCGACAATCGCCGAACCGGCGATGCCACCGCCGAGCACGAATCGGTCAGACGGGTCGTAGACGACCACACTCTGTCCGGGCGCGATCCGTCGCTGCGGCTCAACCCAACGCACTGTTGCAGCCCGGCCACTGGCATCCACCGACACCGTTGCTCGTTGCGGCGTTCCGTGCGCACTGCACTGCACCAGAACGAGCGAAGAAGCCGCCATCGAGTCAGGATGGTGGATCCACGTCATGTCGCGAACTGCGTGCCCTGCGACGAACAGTTCCGATTCCGACCCGACCGTGACGGTCGCGGCCGGAACGTCGATGTCGATGACGAACTGTTTGGGACCGCCGCCCGGCAAGCCGATTCCCCGACGCTGTCCGAGCGTGATCATTTCGACCGCCGGTACGTCGCCGACGAGTGTGCCGTCGCTGTTCACGACCTTGGCCGGTCGAAACGGAATTCGGGTACCGAGGAATGCCGTACGCCCACCAGTGCTGGTGATGAAGCAGACATCCTGGCTGTCCGGCTTGGTCGCCGTGCGCAGCCCGAGCCGGGCGGCGTGAGCGCGAACCTCGGTCTTGGTCATCGACCCGACCGGGAACATCGTCCGCTGCAGCTCGTCTTTGTCGATCATGTGCACGACGTAGCTCTGGTCCTTGTTTCGATCAGCGCCTCGTTCCAGTTCGAGGCCGCGATCGGAGGCGGTCACCCGTGCGTGGTGGCCGGTGGCAACGGCATCGAAGCCAAGCAGCGACGCCCGTTCGCTGAGCCGGTCGAACTTGAGATGGCGATTGCATTCGATGCACGGGTTCGGCGTGATTCCGTCGACATGAGCTGCGACATACGGCTCCACGACGTGGCTGTTGAAGTCCTCGGTGAAATTGAACACGAGGTGGTCGATACCCAACTGCTGCGCAACGCGGCGCGCATCGTCGACGTCGCTCACGCTGCAGCACCCGGTGTCGCTCTCGCCACCCCACAACCGCATCGTGACCCCAACGACCTCGTGGCCCTGCTCGACCAGTAGAGCCGCCGCGACGGAGGAATCCACACCGCCGCTCATCGCAACCATGACCTTCATGAGCACACCATCAGTGCACCACCGAGCGGCCCGCACGCAGTCGCCGAACGGCCCCGCCGACGACCGCGATCGCTCGATCCACGTCGGCCTCGGTGGTCGTCGAGCCCAGCGTCATCCGCAGCGCACCGAGCGAGTGCCGGCGATCGACGCCCATCGCTGCGAGGACATGCGAGGGCTCCATCGCGCCGCTCGCGCACGCGGATGCGGCCGATGCGCAGACGCCCGCGTCGTCGAGCAGATACAGCAACGCTTCGCTCTCGATGCCGCCGATGCAGACGTGCGCAGAGCCGGCGACCTTTGCCGAACGAGCAACCGTTTCGATCACATCGTCGAGATCCTCGATCAAGGAGTCGACGAGTTGGTCGCGCAGTGTCGCAATTCGGAGATTGTCGGCAACCCGTTCCACATCGGTCAGGCGCAAGGCTTCCGCCATTGCAACGATTCCAGCGACGTTGTGCGTTCCACTGCGGCGGTCGCGCTCTTGGCCACCGCCTTGCAGGAGCGGTTCGAGCACGGTGCCCTGTCTTGAGTACAACACCCCGACGCCCTTCGGTCCGCCGAACTTGTGAGCGGACAACGCCAGCAGATCGACGTGCGGGATGATCGTCCGGAGATCGATCCAGCACGGTGCCTGCACGGCATCGGTGTGTAGCAAAGCGTTCGGTGTGATGCGTCGCACGACCGCTGCGACGGGGCCGAGATCAGTGATCGACCCGACCTCGTTGTTGACGGCCATCACCGACACGACCGAAACCGGGGGGCACGTGGCGTCGGCGAGCAGCGCGGCCAATGCATCGAGATCGATCCGCGCCGCGCCATCGACTGGCACGATCCGACCGCCACCGTGGCCGACTGCGTGAAGGACTGCGTGGTGCTCGGCTGCCGAACACACACCGACACCACCATGGCGACGTTGGGCGCCAACGATTGCGGCGTTGTCGCTCTCGGTCCCGCAGCCGGTGAAGACGATCTCGCCGGGATCGCATCCGAGCGCGGCGGCAACGACATCGCGCGCTTCGTCGACCGCCTGGCGGACGGACCGGGCGAATCGATGCGACCCGGACGGGTTCGCGAAACGCTGTGTCAGGAACGGCAGCATTGCCTCGACCGCCTCCGGTCGCATCGGAGTGGTCGCGGCATGATCGAGGTAGGTGAGCGAGTCGGCGACCTTCACGAGTCGAGGGTACCGCTCAACGGCGCACAGACCAGCCGAACGGCGCCATCCGGATCGCCGGATCGCCCTCGCTCGAATCATCGGATGGCACATTTCACGCCCTCGGTGCCGCTGCGTGCCAAGGGGTGACACAACGCAGGACCAAGGGCGTGTTCCGTGTCACGCATCGCGGAAGTAGTGGCTGCGCTGGTATCTCGCGATCACGCACAACAGGAACGTTTCGGGATGGACCCGGTCCGGCCTGCTGTGACGAAGCGTGGCGGCAGTGCGATCCGCGAGATCCAGGGCGACCGCGTAGCGCGCGCCTGGCGTCAACTCGCGGATTCGGATCAGGAATGCACGCACCACGGTGTATTGGTCGACGGTGAAAGCGGTCGGGTCGATGGTTGCGGCGTAGGCCTCGAATCCGCGCGGCACCGGGAACCAGATGCCGGCCGGCAACGCTGATCGATCCGGATCGCGAATCACGATCGTGCCGGCGAGCAGATCGCCGATCCGCTGCCGCGTGGGCGTTCCGAGTACGAAGCAGATCCCGATCAGCCCGCCCGGCGGCACCCATTTGTCGACAAGTCCGCCCATCGCCCGCAGCGCAGCGTGACGAAACCGAATCGGCGCACCTTCGATGGTGACCACCCGCAGTCCCATTGCAGCCTTACCAAATGTTCGACCGCGCGAAACCATCTCCGAGATCAGCGGATATCCAAAGATCACGACGAAGATCACGATCCCGAAAATGGCCCCCTGAACCTGCTCACTGACGCCACCGCCGCTGGCCACGATCAGCAGGACGAACAACGACAACACCCCCAACAGCCCGACCTGGACGAGAGCATCGATGATCCCCGAGAACAATCGCGATGCAATGCCGGCCGTCTCCAACTCGAGGACCACGGCCTCTGGCGTGATGATGCTCTCACGCACATCGGGTGCCCCCAACTCGCCGGCTCCAGCGCCCATACCGGAACTACCCTAGGCGTTACATGGACATCGACGCCTTCGTGGTTCGCAATCAGGACGCCTGGTTTCGGCTCGGCCACCTGACCGCGCTGGCACGAAAGCCGAAGACGATGTCCGCCGACCAACTCGACGAACTCGTTCACCTCTATCAGCGCACCAGCGCTCACCTCGCCGACGCTCGAGTCACCTACGAGGGCGATCCGACACTCGTTGGCCGCCTCACTCTGCTGGTATCTGACGCCCACAACGTGCTCTACAGCCGGCGCGACAGAGAGCTTCGGCGCAGCTTTCGAGAGTTCGCAACGATCACGTTTCCAACAGCGGTCTGGGGGATTCGGTGGTTCGTGCTCGCCGGGACCCTGCTGACCCTGGTGCCCTGGGCCGTGCTGAACATCTGGCTGGCGATCTCGCCGAGAGCAGTGAATGCAACTGGCCCGGCAGCACTGCGCGACCAGTACATCCACGGCAGCTTCGCCGACTACTACCGATCCGAATCGGCATCGGCGTTCGCCAACGAGGTGTTCTGGAATAACGTCCGAGTCGCCATACTCGCGTTCGCCCTCGGCATCTTGCTCTGCGTTGGCACAGCCTTGTTGCTGGCGTACAACGGTGCGAACGTGGGGATCTCGGCGGGGTTGTTCACCAATGTCGGCGAGTGGCAGAAGTTCTGGGGCCTGATCCTGCCCCATGGCATGCTCGAACTGTCAGCGGTGATCGTGGCCGGCGCGGCCGGTCTGCGGATCGGCTGGACCGTGATCGATCCCGGCGACCGTCCACGTCTCGGTGCGATCGGCGAAGAGGGCAGACGGGCGGGCACGGTGTTGATGGGCCTCGTGGTGGCGTTCCTGCTCGCAGCGATGGTCGAAGCGTTCGTCACCGGACAGCCATGGCCGACCGCCGTCAGAATCGGCATCGGTGCGACGGCGTTCGTGTTGTTTTGGGGTTGGACCATGGCGTTCGGAATTCGCTACAGCCGACCGGACGCCTTGAGTTCGAGATAAGTGTCGACCAAGCGAGTCGCAAGCTGGCCAGGCGGAGCGTCGATCACGACCGCTCCCGCCGCAGCCAACCGGGCCGAGCTTCGACGACGCTGCTGCAACATCGCAACTGCGCCCGCTTGACGAAAGACCTCCGACGGCGATGCGTGATGGCCACCCGCCGCCCACTCGGCAATGAGCGGGTCTTGAACGGCTGCAACGACGACGAGATGGCGACGACAAAGAATCGGAAGTGCCGGCAGGATCGCCTCTTCGACGGCTGACTCGACGAGGTCCGTCAGCACCACATAGAGCGAACGTCGACGGAACCGAGCCGTTGCATACGTGAACGCAGCCAGGTACGAGCTCTCGCTCAATTCAGGCTGGAGCAGATACATCGCCTCTGCGACCCGGGAACGCTGCACGGTCGACTGGCTCGCCGCCACCACCGTTCGAACCTGGCGGTCAAACGTGAGCATGCCAACTCGGTCCCCGAGGTGGGTCGCAACCTGGGTCAGCCCGAGCACGGCGTCCATCGCGTGCTCGACCCGGGGCACGGCCGCCTCCCCCGACCCGACCTGGCCGGCCATGATCCGACCGTTGTCGAGCAGGATGACGACCGACTGGTTGCGCTCGGCGCGGTACTGACGCACGATCGGGCGTTGACTGCGCGCCGTCGCCGCCCAGTCGATTCGCCGCGAGTCGTCACCTGGGCGGAAGTCGCGAAGCTGATCGAAATCGGTGCCGTTTCCCTTGATCCTCAACGTGCGAATTCCGACGTCGATGATCCTCGGCTGACGCATCCGGCGCTGAATCTCGTCGCGACTCGGAAACGCCGGCAGGACCCGAAGCACCGAGGGCACATCGCGGGTTCGGTGGCGGCTCGCCAGCCGGAGCGGGCTGGACACCCGAACCGTGACGTCGTTGAGCGGAAATCGACCGCGCCTACTCGGGCGCAACTCTGTGGTTGCTGCATGTCGGGCTTGGCTGGCGAGACGGATACTGACGGAGCGTCGGCTCGCTCGAAGGCTCGGCCACAACGCGTCAGTGACCGTGACCCTGGCCGCTGAACGGCCATGGTTCTCCATGACCCAGGTCATCGTTGCCCTGTCTCCGAGCGCAATGCTGTCTGGGTGCTCGCGCGTCACCGTGATCCGTGACGGTGAGACGCCCGCAAAGGCGTCAGCGAGGAACGCGACGACGAACATGGCCTCGATGATCCACAGCAGAGTCCAGTCGTTTCCGGTCACGAAAAAGAGACCGATCGCCGCGAGGGCCATCAGGAACGCGAGTCGGCCGGACGGGACGGGCATTCGATCCGTCTCGCTATCGAGGTGTCGGTACGGTTGCGAGGATGCCGTCGAGAATTCTGTCGGCCAACGCACCCTCCAACTCGAGTTCGGGCTTGACCATGATCCGATGCCGCAAGCAAGGCTTGGCGACCGCTTTGACCTCGTCCGGCGTGACGAACTCACGTCCGCTCAACCACGCCCAAGCCTTGGCCGCGTGCAACAGCCACGTTGCGCCTCGCGGAGACACGCCAAGCAGCAACGACGGCGAGTCGCGCGTCGCGCGACAGACCGCCACGATGTAGTTGAGGACAGCGGGATCGACACGGATCTTGGTGATCTCGGCTCGCCCAGCAGCAAGATCCGCTGCAGACGCGACGGGGCGGATTCCCGCGCCGCGGACGTCATGAGGATTCATGCCCATGTCGTGACGAGCCAGCATCATGTATTCCTGCTCGGCATTCGGATACGGAACCTGGAGCTTGAAAAGGAATCGGTCCAATTGCGCTTCGGGGAGCGGGTACGTGCCTTCGTACTCGATTGGGTTCTGGGTTGCGATCACCAGGAACGGATCCGGCAGCTTGCGGGTCGTTCCGTCGACAGACACCTGCCGTTCCTCCATTGCCTCCAGCAGCGCAGCCTGAGTCTTGGGTGGGGTGCGATTGATTTCGTCGGCGAGCAGGAGATTCGTGAATACGGGCCCTTCTCGAAACCTGAAGCCTGCCGACTGACCTGGCACCAGCTCGTAGATGCTCTGGCCGACGACATCAGCTGGCATCAGGTCCGGCGTGAACTGGACCCGGGTGAACTGCATGTCGAATGCAGCCGCGAGACTCTTGGCGATCAATGTCTTGGCGACTCCCGGAACCCCTTCCAGCAGGACGTGTCCATTGACGAGCAAGGCCGCGATGATGCCGCTGAGGATGCCGTCTTGGCCAACCACCACCTTGGCGACTTCGGCTCGGACCGCCAACACTGCGTCACGGGGTGCGTGCGACGCCGAGGGCGGATCGAACGTCGTCGACGGGTTGTCACTCATCGTGTCTCCGATTGTTGCGTACTGAGGGCGAGAAGGCGGCTACGGAGCTGATCGATTCGTTCGGACAACTGCAGCAGCGTGTCGTTGGCATCGGCGGGATCGTCCACGGCGTCATCGATCAGCACAGCCCGCAACTCTGCCGCCTCGATACCGGTTCGGGCGGCGACGAGCGCGCTCAGACGATCGATCGAAATATCGGGTGCCGTCCGGAAATGGCCGACGAGTTGACGGTAGAACTCGCCCCGAATCAACCATGCCGCACGCTGATGGTGGTGAGCTCTCTGCATCAGATTGCTGGTGGCCACAATCAGTTCATTGCCGGCGATCGGGGTCGGCGAAGGTTCCCGAACCGCTCGTCCCGGGCGAATGCCTCGGGCGAAGCAGAACACGACGAACGCCAGAGCGAGTTGGGACAGAGCCATCCAAACACCCGGTCGAACGAGATCGATCAGCGTTTCATCGCCGGTGCCAATGTCGGACACCGACGGCTTGGCCTCGGTCCCGATCATGATTCGCACCCGCTCACCGTTCGTCGGCGCGAGCAAAGCCGTCACCAGGCCTGCATTGTCGGCATAACGGAGATAGCCATTGGTGATCACGTTGTTGTCGCCGAGACCGACCACGACCCCGGCGCCGACTGTGCGAACGAGCACGAAGGCATGTGCAGCGTCGCCGAAGCAACGCTGCTGGTCGGCCACGACAGGGAACAGGAGGCCCCTTGGGCTGAAGACACCGCGCAACGACTCAAGCGATCGCACCGTGCATGTCCCGCGGGCCACGTTCGCTTCGACATCGGCTGGCAGTTGGTTGCCCGAGCCGAACACGTCGGCGATGACGTCGCCCGACACTGAAATGGCACCGGTTGAGGTTGCACCGTGCAGCGTGCTCGCTGGATCGGCAACGATTGCGACGCCTCCGGCTTCGACGAACGCAAGAAGGTCGCGGCGCTGGGCCTCGTTCAGCCGATCAGCGATCAGCAGCACCCGTTCGTCGTCACCGGTTTGCGGGGCGGACGAACTGATGATCACCGATGCCCCGAGATCCTCGAGCAGCAGCACGGCACCATTGGCCCCGTCGCTCGCGCTGGATCGCGGATCGAACGGCTCGACATCTGGACTGGATCTCACGATGAGCAGCATCCCGACCGCAATGCCGATCACGACGAGCGCTGTCATCGTGGCCCGACCAGCCCCAGAGCCCGACCGTTCAGGACTCATGCGAAACCCGGCGCAGCACCGGTGCCGCGCTCGCGAGAACGTCGTGCTCCAACTGTTGGAAACGGTCGTCGTCGTCTGGTCCAACGTCGACTTGGCCATACCACGCGTCGTCGAACAGGTCGGCAGCCTCGAGGAAGAAGGGGGTGGCAGTTGGTGCGCTCGTCGGCAAGTGTCGACGCTCTTCGCCGGTGGTCCGTCCCGGAATCTCGTCGAGTAAGCCACGCCTGGCAAGGTCGCCGACGAGAGCCCGGTATCTGCAACGCAGTGCGTCGCGGTATCTCCCGTTGGCACGGTGTTCGTCAGCCTCGGCGCGCCATCCCTGTGGTTCGCGAGAGCGATCGATGATGACGGTTCCGATCAAGGCGTCATGATCTGGATTGTCGGGGCCCTCGCCGCCGCGCTGTTTGGACGTCGCAGCGTGACGGTCCATCAGAAACCGCACGCCGACGTACACCAGGGCGATCACGACGGCGATCAGGAGCACCCAGAGCATCAGTCCGAGCAAGGATCCAACGCCACCACCGGACCCGGGATCCGCCGCGATGGTGTCAGGCGGCCCGGGCGGCGTGCAGACATCCTGCGATTCGATGAGCCGACAGGCCACCTCCCGGATCGTGTCAGGGTCTTGATCGACCGGACCGAGCGGGTCGCCGGGCGAGCGGATCAACGTGCGGCCTCGAACACGCGGTCCGCATCGAGGGTCAGGTCAAGACCTTCTGTGGTCATTCGGATCTGGAGGTAGACCAACGTCGTCGCGATCCCGACGATCGGCATGCTGATCAGTCGTCCGATCTGGCCCGCAACGCCCTCGGTCAACCAACCGAACCGGCCGAACGACAACAGTTCGGTCGATTGCAGGAGGCGTGGCAGGTAGGCGATGCCGTACTGCACGACGACCCCGACGATCACCGACGCGAGTGTGAATCCGAGGAGAGTCGCGAACGACCGCCGGGCAAGCCGCCACGACCGGGCGAGTCCAGCGAACGGGCCGAGACCCTCGATCACGATCGCAGGTGCGACAACCACGGTCATAGTGACCAGCACCATGACGATCGGAGATCCGTAGATGAGCACCAGCGTCTGGGCGCTGTCACCGATGCCGCGCACAAGCCAACTGCCGATCAGGATCCAACTGTGGCCGATGGCCCACGCGATGAAGAGTGCCGGCAATCGCCGCACGACCTTGCGGTATCCGGACGAAATCGTGACCGCGAGACCGGCCTGTCGGCGGATGACGAGCGCTGCCAGATAACCACCCACGAGGCACGTCGCGAGACTGTTGACCATCAGGCCGAGCACCCAGAGCAATTCTTCGATTCCAGTTGAGGCCCGGGCGCCGCCGAGCAACTCGGGAACGGACACAACGGATCCAGACAGCGACTGATATCGGTCGAACGAGAGCGTCGCAGCAGCAAGGTTGACCGCGACACCAGGCACCACGATCAACGCGGATCCAAGCACCACTTCCCGACCGTTGCGTTGCAGCATCACGCCGGCAGCATCGAGGGACCCAATGATCGGCCGATGCTGGCGCCTGATCCGGCGCGGAACAGCCCGATCAACAGCGCCCGGGGATCGAACACCGCCTGGCGTGGAGTCGCCAGACGCCGATTCGATCCCCGCCCAAGCACTCACGCCGCCCATTGTTGCAAACGTCGGGTCCGTTCGCGCCGCACACTACGGTGGCCGCAACATGCAGGGCTACGACTCCACAAGCTACGGAGAGGCATTTTCCGACGTCTACGACGACTGGTACGCGGACATCACCGACGTTGCTCGCACTGTCGAGACGCTGGTCGAGTTGGCCACCGCCACCCCAACGCTGCCGATCGTCGAACTCGGTATCGGCACTGGGCGGCTTGCCGTTCCACTTGCCAGTGCAGTGCATCCACTGGCGGTCTGGGGCATCGATTCCAGCCCGTCGATGTTGGGTCGGATCGCTGCCAAGCAACCAACTGACAACCTTCAGACGGTGCTCGGCGACATGGTCGAAGGTCTCGGGGACGTGTGTCCGGGGCAAGCATTCGGAGTCGTGTTCGTGGCGTTCAACACGTTCTTCAATCTCGCAACGAGGGCCTCTCAACAACGGTGCTTCGATGTCGTTGCCAGCCGACTGGCGCCGGGGGGCTCATTCGTGATCGAAGCCATCGTGCCCGACGATGTCGGCCGACGAAGCGACCTGATCGAAATCAAATCGATCACCGTCGATCGGGTCGTGCTCAGCGTCTCACGCGACGACGGCGAACAGACCGTCGAGGGTCACTTCGTCGAACTGACCGAGTCCGGTGGGGTGCGACTGCGACCTTGGAGCATTCGATACGCATCGCCGGCCGAGTTGGACGCAATGGCGAACGCGAGCGGCCTTGTGCTGCGAAGCAGGTGGGAGACATTCGAACGCGACGATTACACCGACGACAGCCCCCGACACGTCAGCGTCTACGGGCCAGTCGGATAGCACGGGCAGAATTTCGCCCAAGTTCCGTCCCTTGCGTACGCAATGGTCGTATCGTGTCATCACAGTGTCTCAGATGCGTTTGAACCCCTTGACCGGGCGTTGGGTCACCATTGTGGCGGAGCGAGCGGAACGGCCTTCGGATTTTGCTCCGCGCGCCCCCGAAGTCGAAGCCGACCCCAGCCGCCCCTGCCCCTTCTGTCCCGGCTATGAGGAAGCGACCCTTCCCGCGCTCGAGCAGGTCGACGATGGCGGCGTTTGGCAATTGCGGGTCATCCCAAACCTGTACCCGGCGTTCGACGGCGACGAGCCCTTCGCCGTTCACCACCTCGGCCCGGTGCACGTCATGGCAGAGGCCAGCGGGATCCACGAGGTGTTCGTGTACACCCCCGATCATGGCGGCGGGCTGCACGACACCGACGATGTCAAAATCGCCCAAATCATGCAGGCCCTCAAGCGCCGTCTGGTCGATCACGCCAGCACACCGAACATCCGCTATACCCAGGCCATCATCAACCATGGGCGAGAGGCCGGCGCGTCGCTCGCCCACCCGCACGGCCAACTGCTCGGGCTGCCGTTCGTGCCCGGCGAGATCCTCGAAGAAGAGCGGGCTTTCGCCCGGTTCGAGAGCGCGTGCATCCTGTGCGCAACGGTCGAGGCCGAGCTCACCGATGGCAAGCGGGTGGTGTTCGCAGACGATGAGGTGCTGTGCCTCAGTCCGTTCTGGGCTGGCAGTCCATTCGAACTGCTGATCATCCCTCGCCAGCACGACCTGCATCTCCAAGATGCCAATGACACGTCGCTGAATGCGGTTGGGCGGGCCATTCGCGACGCCGTACTCAACCTGCAGGAAGCATTCGGAGACGTGGCGTACAACCTCGTGTTCCACACGGCACCGCACCAACACACGGGCGAGTTCCATTGGCACGTCCACCTCTTCCCGAAGCTGGTCACCACCGCCGGCTTCGAGCGCGGCACCGGCGTCCAACTCAACATCGTGCCGCCCGAACTCGCCGCTGAGAAGCTGCGGCGCGTTGCCGTCAATCACTGAGATCGTGAACCGGTTCGTCGCACTATTGCGCAGCAGAGAAATCGCTGTCAGTATCGAAATCGACGCACCTCCTTCGGTCGTTTGGGCAACCGTCGAACCGGTTGAAAACCATGTCGACTGGATGCACGATGCCGTGGCAATTCGGTTCGTCGGCGAACAGACCAGAGGCGTCGGTACGACATTCCTGTGCGACACCAAGGTCGGCCCGATCAAACTGGTCGACCGGATGGAGATCACCAATTGGGTTCCGAACGTCTCGATGGGCGTTCGCCATACCGGGATCGTGACTGGCTCTGGAGTGTTCACCCTTACTCCGATCGATCACGAACGGCGCACCCGGTTCGCGTGGACCGAGACGTTGGACTTTCCGTGGTACCTCGGCGGCCGACTCGGCGAAGTGATCGGCGGGAACATCGTGATGAAGGCGATCTGGCGACGCAACCTCAAAGGACTCAAACGTCTGATCGAGGACTGATCACGTCAACTCAGGGCCCGAACCGACGCGGTCAGGCCGGCAGCGATACAAATCACAGCGACCATCGGGGCCTTGCGCCACGCGGCAATCACGGCGCCGGCAACGCCGACTGCGCGTGCGTCGATGCCGAGGCGTTGGCCGTTGGCGAAGGTGTCCTTGACGATGAGCGCGGCGATCAGCGCGGCCGGGATCAGTGTCAGGCATCGGTCGAGCACAGCGGGCAGCGCTCTGTCGCCAATGACCACCATGCCAAGCACCTTGAATCCGAACGATCCGGCTGCAAGCAGTACGACCAGGGTCCACGTCATGGAACGATCCGGTCTTGCGACGGAGGTTTGGCGAGGCCGATCAGAACGGCCAGCGAGGCGCACAGGATCGGCAATCCAACGGGCAGAATCGGCACCAGACCGAGGCAGAGAACCGCACCGACTGCAGCGACGATTCGACCCCGCGTGGTTCGAAGGTGCGGCCAGAGCATCACGACAAAGGCCGCCGGGAACGCAGCGTCCAACCCGAAAGTCTTCGGGTCGACCGAGTTGCCGAGCACGGCACCGATCAGGGTGCCGAGGTTCCAGAACAGGTACACCGACAGACCAGTGATCCAGAACGCCGCCCGACGGGCCGGCTCATCATTTTGAGCAAGTGCCATTGCGGTTGACTCGTCGATGGTCAGTTGGGCCGCAAGGAGGCGGGTCCCGAGCCGCCCGGTGATGTGAGGCGACAATGCGAGTCCATAGACCCCGTTGCGCGCCGACAGCAGCAGTGCCCCGCCGAGGGCTGAACCGAGCGAGCCGCCCGCCGCGATCACCGAGACTGCGCTGAGCTGCGATGCGCCGGTGAACACCAGCAATGACATGACGCATGCCTGCAGCGTCGACGCGCCAGCCCCGACGGCACCGACGCCGAACGGAACAGCGAAGACCCCAACCGCAAACCCGAGCGTCACGCTGGCGCGCACGACTGGCCGCATCCGCGGCTCGCGAATGAGCAACCTGACGGGTAGATCTGGTGATGCCTCCACGCGCATTCGAACCACAGCAGCCTCAGCTGCTTGGCGACTCCAGCCACAAC
>JANOQU010000300.1:0-1824 GCA_031422355.1 Actinomycetes bacterium | reverse complement strand
ACACGTTCTCGACCTCGGCGGGGTACACGTTTTCGCCTCCCGAGACGATCATGTCCTTGACCCGGTCGTGGATGTAGACGTAGCCGTCGGCATCGAGGAATCCGGCGTCGCCACTCTTGAACCAACCATCTTCGGTGACGGCCTTGGCGGTCTCTTCGGGGTTGTTCCAGTAGCCCTTCATCACTTGTTGTGAACGGATCCAGATCTCGCCGACTTCACCAGCGGGCAGTTCGTCGCCCGTGTCGTTGTCGATGATCTTGATCTCGACGCCCGGACCGGGAAGCCCGCAACTGCGCAGACGGTGCTTGTTCGGACCGTCCACATCGTGGTCATGCGGGGGCAGGTTGACGACGGCGCCTGTCGTCTCGGTCAGACCGTACGCCTGCCAGAACTTGCACTTGAACACTTTGACGCTCTGGGCCAGCACGGCTTCGCTAATCGGCGAGGCGCCATAGACCAGGACCTTCAAGCTGCTGTAGTCGGCCTCCGCGGCACCGGGCATCATCAACATGAACTGCAACACGGCCGGCACGACGAAACCATGAGTGATCCGCTCTTCGCCGATCATCGTGATCAGTGCAGCGGGATCAAGATCGCGCACGATGACGCTGGTCGCACCCTCGTACATGCCGGCAACCGCCCAGCCTCCGCCGCCGATGTGGAACAACGGCATTGCCGTCAGGTTGATCGAGTCAGGCGTGATTTCCCAGATTTCCTTGGCCATCGGCAGCAAGCCAAAGAAGTTCGAGTTGCTCAGCATCACACCCTTTGGCCGGCCGGTCGTGCCCGACGAGTAGAGCTGAAATGCAGTGTCGTCCATGGTTGCGGTCTCGCCGGGGTCAGCGGGTTCATGGCGCTCTACCCAGTCTTGGTAGCTCTCATGCAGCGGATGACCGCCAATCACCAGGATCTTGGTGACCGTGGTCAAGTTGCCGACGATCGCATCGAGGATCGGCACGAAATCCGGTCCGACGACTAGGACTTTGGACCCCGCATCGTTGACGATGTACTCAACCTCGGGTGCGGCGAGACGCCAGTTCACGTCGACACACACGGCGTTGTGCATCGCTGCTCCGAAGAACACTTCGAAGTGCTCGATTCCGTTCTTGTCGAGGAACGCGACCCGGTCGTCGACACCGATGCCCTCCGCCGTGAAGCCGGCAGCGACCTGCTGGCTGCGGCGGAGCAATTCGGCCCAGGTCATCCGGCGGTCGCCGAGAATGAGCGCTGTCCGCTCAGATCTCTCCACACCGTGGACGCGAATGATGTCGGCAATGCTGTTGATCCCCATCGGTCCAACGTAGTCGATCGACCTGCCAGACGTCACGTGACCGTCAATGACATCGTTCGAGCACGAGCTCATGCCCACCGATCGTTCGGACGCGACATCCGCTGTCCTGCGCAGCTTCTTGAGCAAGCGGTATTCGGGCGAGCAGCTGTGCTGCGAGAGGTTCACCGATCACCGTCTGGATCAACGGCGGGTCGATATGGACTCCATCAGGTCGGATGGTGTGTCCGGCTTTGCGTTCCGCCTCGACGATCAGCGCCGAATAGTCGATCGTCGAAACCGCTGCCCACCTCTGATCCCACTCGATGATCTGGTCGTTCCAGGCCCGAATGTCGTCCGCGCTCGCCCACTCCGTTGATCCGTCCGACGGAGGCGCGTCTGCGATCATGACAAGAGTTCCGGTCCTGGCGACCATTTCCATGATTTGGTCGAAACCGGCCCGGTGCACCTCTTTGTACCGTTCATCGCCAGCGCTGTGCCACGTCTGCTCGCCCGGGTAGCGCTGGGGAATCTCTTCCGGCACGCTCGAGACGATC
>JANOQU010000299.1:0-2109 GCA_031422355.1 Actinomycetes bacterium | reverse complement strand
CCGAAGTACCCGCCGTAGATCGCTGCGGCGAACACGGTCGCAACCTGCAAGACCGGACGTGAGTCATGCGTCCGCCCGCCCCTGAAGATCCACGCCCGCAACCGGTCTTGACCGGCCATCAACAGGCACGACGACAGGATCAAGAACGGCACGACCTGGCGAAAGGCGGATTCGCTGGTGATGATCAACAGGATCGAGCCGGTCAGGCCACCGGCCACTGCCGCTGCGAGTTGTGGCCGGATCGATCTGGTCAGTCCGGCGAGATCGTTGCGCTGGGCAGACACGCCCCCCAGGTAGCCGGGCAGCAGGGCCACGGTGTTGGTTGCATTCGCCCGAACCGATGGCACTCCGATTGCGGTCAGGACGGGGAACGTGATCAACGTGCCACCGCCTGCGACGGCATTGACCAGTCCCCCGCCGACGGCGGCGGCGCCTGCCGCGACATGGGCCAGTACCGAAATGTCCGTCATCCTGCGTTCGCCCGCCGGTCACCGAAGTCGTCGTCGAACGCCCGCCGGAAGGGAATGGTCCGGCGGCGGGTCACGACGGCCCAGCATAGGACCGGGTCTGGTTCGCCAACCAACACGCATTCTCCGGGAACCAAGTGACGCCGAACGAACGTCGAAGTCGTACGTTTGTCGTTGAGAGGATGGGGCATGTCGACTCGGGGGACGAAAGCAAGAACTGGTAGGCGGCTCACGGCGTTCGCGTTGACGGCTGCGCTGATCCTCGGGGCCTGCAGCGGAGATGACGGAGGCCCGTCGTCGAGTGACGAACCGTCGACGTCAGGCGCGTCGACTTCGACGACCGACGCGACAACCGACCCGACGAATACGACTGATCCCGGCGGCTCGGACCCGACCAACCCAGGGCTTGGATTCGTCGGTGTCTCGGGAATCAAGCTGAGCGAGGGCTCGGCGGTCGCCAACGCAGCAGAGCCGGTGCCGCTCATCGACGGAACTCCACTCGACCAGCCGAGTCTCGATGCCGTCATCGCCCGCCTTCCGGAGTGGATGGTGGACGCCTCGCTCGCGCAGCCATTCAACTGGCCCGTCGAGACCAAGCCGGCCCCACGCGCAGGCGTGACCGTTGACGGCGAGTTCCCCGCGCCGCAGCAGGTCGACCCGGTCGATGTCGCGACCGGTCCCTTGAACGTCCTGCGGTTCCAGCCAGAGGGCGATGTCGTCATCGCTCCGTTCGCGAGCATCACCTTCGACCAGCCAATGGTGCCGATTTCGACGGTCAGCCAACTGGACCAGGCCTCTGTTCCGGCAACCATCTCACCGCCGCTCGCCGGGCGTTGGCAGTGGATCGGCACTCGAACGCTTCGCTTCGACGCAACCGAAGCTGGCGCAGACCGCTTGCCGATGGCGACCGAGTACACCATCGAGATTCCTGCTGGTACCACGTCGGCGACTGGCGGCGTTCTCGCGGAGGCCGTTTCGTTCCAGTTCGCTACGCCGCCGGTCACGGTCCAATCCATCCAGCCGACGGGTGAGAGCCTGCCGCTGGCACCGGTCTTTCTCGCCCGCTTCGATCAACTCATCGACCCCCCTGCTGTGCTCGCAACCGTCGTCATCACCGCTGGCGGCGAGACCTGGCCGGTGCGTCTCGCGACCGACGAAGAAGCAGCCGCCGATCCACTCGTCGGCGCCCAGATCGAATCGCTGCCGGCCGGACGCTGGCTCGCGTTCCGCCCAGTCGATCCGTTCCCAGCCGACGCCGCTCTTGAGATTTCGATCGGCCCCGGCACGCCCTCGGCCGAAGGTCCGCTCACGACAACGGCTACGGTCACATACTCCGGCCACACCTATGAACCACTTCGAATCACCGAGGTGGCATGTGGCTATGGACCGAACTGCCCACCCCCGACAGATATCTACGTCACGCTCAACAACGCGCTCGACCTCTCCCTGTTCGACCCAGCGGTGATCACGATCGAGCCAGAACTCGCGGGCGAGGTCATCGGTGTCTACGGCAACACGATCACCATCGCAGGCGCGACCATCGGACGAACCGAATACACGATCACCCTGCCAGCGGGCCTGACAGACATCTATGGCCAACAACTCGGCAACGACGATGACCGCACGATCACGATCGGGTCCG